>NZ_JBGCUL010000107.1:0-9650 GCF_054177685.1 Pseudomonas sp. P5_A2_2 | reverse complement strand
CCGGTCCGGGTTCTGGTCCGGCGCAGCAACAGAACCTTTTTCAGCCCTTCGTCTTTCCATTCTTGAGGGGGTATGCATTGGATCTCTTCCAGCAGCACCCAACCCCAAAGCAACGCGCACAACCAATAACCTATCATCATGATGTCCTCCACTTAGTACATTGATTAAACATGAATACAGCGCGCACTCCGCGCTCAACTTACGAAGATCGATTCCAGAGTCTTTTCCGACTCGTGCAATTTGCTCTCATGCATATCCATATCCTGAAGCAGGTGAGAAGGTTCAAGCGACTGCCATGGACGGGGAGTCCGAGCGGAGCACGCCCGGTCTCGTTGCCAGTGGTCGCATCCCGCTGGACCAGGTCGGCGGCGGCGAAGTCATACTCCCAGCGGTGTCCCATGCGCGTTTGCACAGATGGAAGAGAACTATCAAGGTTGAGGCCAGCATGATTTCTGTCACAAGCAGCAGATTGGCGTTCAGCTCCACGCGTGGCCACCATACATAGAGAATGAACCGTGCGGCATACGGCGTGGCAAACGCTATGGCTACTGCCAGCAAGGTGATGACGCCATGCGACATGACGTGCCGCAGCACGGCTAGAAAGTCGTGTTCTTTGCTGATTGGTTCCATGGGGTACTGCTCCCGTTTGGGAATGATTGCCARCAGGAAAAATCTTCTGGTGACAGGGACTTGGCTAAACGCTCMAACATGCGGCGCATGATGGCCAGTTCATGGTTCTTGTCGTAGAACGCGTAGGCACCCGCTTTTGTGAAGTACTTCCAATGTGTCGGTTCAGCGCAATTGCTGACCACGATGACTTTTGTCAGCGGATACTCGGCTGCGACCACACGCAATACTTCCATGCCCTGACCGTCGCCGAGGTTGACGTCCAGCAAGACAACATCKGGCGGYTCACGCCGAATGGCGACGATGGCGGCCGTTGCGCGGTGGAACACCCCGGCAAGTGACAGGCCAGCGATCCCTGGCGACACCGTGCGCCTCAGTGCTGGCACGGCGTTCGAATCCTCAACGACAAACAGRCGCAAAGGGCCTGAATMTCTGRCTGGCATCAGTGCAGTCAATGGTTCTGTGCTGGTGACCTGCATGATTTCACCTCTCTTTTTTGACATAGCTGTACAAGACGCTGACGAAGACAACTCCACTCAGCGGACCAAATCTTGCGCAGGGGGAAATATGCTCGAGTAGAACGAAACCGACTATCGACGTTAGCGGGACATCTTTGTGGAGATATCGGCCAAGAGCTTGTAGTGATTCCACTACAAGCAGGCTGGAACGGGTGACGGGGCGCTCTAACTCAACAGGCCGTTTTCGAGCGCATAGCGGGCCAGTTTCGCGTTGCYGTCCATCCCGGTTTTTTCCAGGATGCGTGCCCGGTACGTCGTGACGGTACTCGGGYTCAAGTGCAATATCTSMGCGATGCGGACAATTCKCTCGCCTGAAGCGAGGAGCTTCAGSACTTCAAGYTCCCGGTCGGATAGCGCTTCGTGGGGTGCCTCGTCGCCTCTGCCGATAGCGTTGACCAGTTTTTCTGCCAGCTCTGGACTGACGTGCTTGCCGCCTGAGGCCACCTTGCGAACTGCCGTAACCAGGGTGGCTGCGGAAATATCCTTGGTGAGGTATCCCGCTGCGCCGTGCTTGATTGCGCGTAACGCATAGGCCTCGACCGAATGCATGCTCAACATCAGAATCGCGAGCTTGGGCTTCTCTGCACGCATGAGCTTGAGGAGTTGGAGGCCGGTTTTATCGGGCAGCTGAATATCTACCAGCGCCACGTCGAAATCCTGCTCCCGGACCAGGCGCATGGCGTCTTGTGCCGTCTCTGCTTCGCCCGTTACGTCGATCTCGCCGGCAGTCTCCAGCATGCGTCGCACGCCGTTACGCACGATGCTGTGATCGTCCACCAGCAAGACTCTGATTTTTTGGTCAGTCATCTGTATTTTCCATTCGGCAGTGGCCAGCAAGCCATGGAATCAGCTGCAGAGTTTGACGTTAGCAGGCACAGAGCACACTTGCACTTTTGCCTCAGGCATTGGTGCTCGCTTCTCCGCACAGCGGGTGCAGGCGGTTGGAATGGCCTGTTCCCGGCCAATTTCCCCAGGCTGCGGGGCATTGCGCCAACCTTGCTAATATTTCGTAAGCCAACGCTCAGTTCTCAGCATGGTCAATACTGCAATGCCGGCTCCTGCATGACGCCTTGCGCGTGGCATCCATTTTGACTGGACATAGACATGGCCACAGTAACGACACCAATCGAAGTACTCGACATGAAGACGTTGCTGACAGCGCTGAAGGCGTTGCGCAATGGTGACTTCACCAAGCGTATGCCGGATGACTGGACCGGCATGCCGGGCAAGATCGCCGACACGCTCAACGAGATCATCGACATGGCGGCCGACACCGCCACCGAATTCGAACGCGTGGCGCGACTGATCGGCAAGCAGGGCAAGGTCGATGAGCGTATTCAATTGCCGATGATGAAAGGCTCTTGGCAAAAGATCGTCAACTCGAGCAATGCGCTCACCAGCGACCTCATCAGCCCGATGAACGAGATGATTCGCGTTATCGATTCGGTTGCCGAGGGTAATCTGAGTCAGCGGGTACCACCGGTACTCAACGGCCTGAAACTGCGGGGCCAGTTCCTCAAATCCGCCGGGATCGTGAACACCATGGTGACTCGACTGGGCTCCTTCGCTTCGGAGGTGACCCGCGTGGCGCGTGAAGTCGGCACTGAAGGGATTCTCGGTGGGCAGGCCAAAGTCAAAGGGGTGTCCGGCACCTGGAAAGATCTGACCGACTCCGTCAACGACATGGCCGCCAACCTGACCACTCAGATGCGCAACATCGCTTACGTGACGACCGCTGTGGCCAAAGGCGATCTGGGCAAGACGATTACCGTCGAAGCCAAGGGCGAGATTCTCGAACTGAAAAACACCATCAACACGATGGTCGACCAGCTCTCGAGCTTCGCCTCGGAGGTGACCCGCGTGGCGCTGGAAGTCGGTACCGAAGGCAAGTTGGGCGGTCAGGCGGAAGTGCGCGGCGTATCAGGCACCTGGCGCGACCTGACCGAATCGGTCAACGGCATGGCGGCCAACCTGACCACCCAGGTGCGCAACCTCGCACAGGTGACGACCGCGGTGGCGCGCGGCGACCTCGGCAAGAAAATTACCGTTGAAGCCAAGGGCGAGATTCTCGAACTGAAAAACACTATCAACACAATGGTCGACCAGCTCTCCAGCTTCGCCTCGGAGGTGACACGCGTCGCGCTGGAAGTCGGTACCGAAGGCAAACTGGGCGGACAGGCCAAAGTGACCGGCGTGTCCGGTACCTGGAAGGACTTGACCAACTCGGTCAACGGCATGGCGGCCAACCTGACCACCCAGGTGCGCAACATCGCCGACGTGACGACGGCGGTGGCCAACGGCGACCTGTCGCGCAAGATCACAGCCGAAGYGCAAGGTGAAATTCTCCAACTCAAGGAAACCATCAACACCATGGTGGACCAGCTCTCGACCTTTGCCGACGAAGTGACGCGCATGGCACGCGAAGTGGGAACTGACGGAAAACTTGGTGGTCAGGCCAAGGTGACGGGTGTCGGTGGGACCTGGAAAGATTTGACCGACTCGGTCAACAGCATGGCGGCCAACCTGACCAATCAGGTGCGCAACATCGCCGACGTGACGACAGCAGTCGCCAAAGGTGACCTGGGGCGCAAGATTACCGTGGAAGCCAAGGGTGAAATCATGGAGCTGAAAAACACCATCAACACCATGGTGGACCAGCTCAACAGCTTTGCCGCCGAAGTGACGCGGGTGGCGCGCGAAGTCGGCACCGAGGGAAAGCTCGGGGGACAGGCGCAGGTGCAAGGCGTGTCCGGCACCTGGAAGGATTTGACCGAAAACGTGAACTTCATGGCAGCCAACCTGACCAGCCAGGTGCGAGGCATCGCGAAAGTGGTGACCGCTGTAGCCAACGGCGACATGAAGAAGAAACTGACACTGGAGGCCAAGGGCGAGATCGCCAAACTGGCCGACACCATCAACGGTATGACCGATACGCTGGCGCTGTTCTCCGATCAGGTGACCTCAGTGGCGCGTGAAGTGGGCGTCGAGGGCAAGCTGGGTGGCCAGGCCAACGTGCCGGGTGCTGCCGGCACCTGGCGCGATCTGACCGACAACGTGAACGGTCTGGCGGCCAACCTGACCAATCAGGTGCGCGCAATTGCCGATGTGGCGACTGCCGTGACCAAGGGCGATCTGACGCGTTACGTGGAGGTGGAAGCAAAGGGTGAAGTGGCGGAATTGAAGGACAACGTCAACGAAATGATCCGCAACCTGCGGGAAACCACGCGGCAAAACGCGGAACAGGATTGGCTCAAGAGCAATCTCGCGAAGTTTAACCGCCTGCTGCAGGGCCAGCGCGATCTGGCGGCAGTCTCCAAGATGGTGCTGTCTGAACTGGCTCCGCTGATCAACGCCCAGCACGGTGTGTTCTACATGATGAACGAGAGCCCGCCCGATCCTGCGAAACTCAAACTGATGTCCGCTTATGCGTACAAGGGCAACATCAATGTGAACGATGAGTGGCGGCTCGGCGAGGGCCTGGTCGGGCAATGCGCCTACGAGAAGCGGCGCATCCTGCTGACCGATGTACCCGCAGATTACGTCGCGATTTCATCGGGACTGGGTGCGGCCGCCCCGCTCAATATCATCGTGTTGCCGATCCTGTTCGAGAACAAGGTCAAGGCCGTCGTGGAAATGGCTTCGTTCACGCGCTACAGCATCATTCATCAAACCTTCCTCGATCAACTGGCTGAATCGATTGGTATCGTGCTCAACACGATCGAAGCCAATATGCGTACCGAAGAACTGCTCAAGCAGTCGCAATCGCTGGCGCAGGAGCTGCAAAGGCAACAGGAAGAATTGAGACAGACCAACGAGGAACTGGAGGACAAGGCCGGACTGCTGGAGGAGCAGAAAGCCGAAGTGGAGCGCAAGAACCGCGAAGTCGAAATCACCAAGCTGTCGCTGGAGGAGAAGGCGGAGCAACTGATGCTGACCTCCAAGTACAAGTCCGAATTCCTTTCCAGTATGTCCCATGAGCTCAGAACGCCATTGAACAGCTTGCTGATCCTGGCCCGGCAGCTCAGCGACAACGCGGAGCACAATCTCACGCCCAGGCAGGTCGAATATGCCAAGACCATCCGTAGCGCGGGCAAAGACCTGCTGGAGCTGATCGACGAGATTCTCTATCTGTCCAAGATCGAGTCGGGTACGGTCACACTGGATCTGAATGAAGCGCTGTTCGCCGATCTGCACCACCAGATCGAACGCACCTTCCGGCCGGTCGCCGAAAGCCGGGGCCTGGACTTCACGATTGAACTGGCCCCTACCCTGCCCCCCTGCATCCGGACCGATGAAAAGCGCCTGCTACAGGTGGTCAAGAACCTGCTGTCCAACGCTTTCAAGTTCACTGAACAAGGYAGTGTCAAGCTCAGCATCGAACCCGCTGTGTCCGGGTGGAGCGTGGATCACAGCGAACTCAATAGCGCCGATGCGGTGGTTGCCTTCGTGGTCACCGACACCGGCATTGGCGTATCTGCCGACAAGCAGAAGCTCATCTTCGAAGCGTTCCAGCAGGCAGATACCGGAACCTCACGAAAATACGGCGGCACCGGCCTCGGTCTGTCGATCAGCCGCGAGCTCGCACACCGGCTGGGCGGTGAGCTGCGGCTGATCCCCGGTGAGATCGGCAAGGGCAGTACTTTCGCGCTGTACGTGCCCTTGCGTACACAGGATGCCCAGCATCAGACGCTGGACGAATCAGCGACAGAGGCAGTACCTGGCCAAGTCAGGCGCGACCCTGTGTCAGACCCGTCTGTACAGATACCGGACGACCGCGAGTCTGTCCAACCCGGGGACCAGGTGCTGCTGATGCTCGAGGGCGACACCCGATTCGCCAGCATTCTGCTCGAGGCCGCGCACCACGAGGGGTTCAGGGCTATCGTCACGACCCGTGGCGCGGATGCACTGGAGCTTGTCGAACGCTTCAAACCCGCCGCGATCACTCTGGACCCGGGCCTGACCGACATCGATGGTTGGTCGCTACTCGAGCAGTTCAAGCGCAATTTCGCCACGCGTCACATCCCGGTCCAGATCATCTCGATCGCTGACGATCACACACGCGGGCTGCGCTATGGCGCTTTCGACTATCTGCTCAAACCGGTCACAGCCGACGAGATTCAAAATGCGCTGGTGGGCATCGTGGCATTCGCTCGGCGCAAGACCAGGAATCTGCTGCTCATCGACGGCGACGAAGGGAGCCGCGCCCGTATCCTCGATCTACTCGGCAATACCGATGTGAAGATCGCAACGACCGGCAGCGGCGCGCAAGCCTTGAACAAACTGGCAACGAAACGCTACGACTGCATGGCAATCAATCTCAAATTGCCCGACGTATCCGGCATCGGGTTTCTCGAGGCGTTGCAGGAAGACCACGCCATGCGTGAATTGCCGATCGTCGTCTATGGTGTAGAGACACTGACCAAGCCGGAACGCGAGCGTTTCAGGACACTGCTCGGCAAGGGCGTCATCAAGGCAGTTCAATCGCCCGAGCGCATACTCGACGAAACCGCGCTGTTTCTACACCGCGTCGTAGCCAGTCTGTCGCCGACCCAGCGCAAGATGCTGGAAAAACTCTATCAGGGATCAGACAGTCTCGAGGGTAAAAAGGCCCTGGTGGTCGACGATGACGTGCGCAATATTTTTGCCCTGACCAGCGTGCTCGAGTGCAACAAAATGCTGGTGGCCACGGCCGAAAACGGCCGAACCGCCATAGAACTGCTGCAGCAGCAGCCCGATACCGACATCGTGTTGATGGACATCATGATGCCCGAGATGGATGGCTTTGAAACCATGCGCCAGATCCGTACATTCAAAAGGTTTGAAACCCTGCCCATTATTGCGCTGACGGCAAAGGCGATGATGGGTGACCGTGAAAAGTGCCTCGAGGCAGGAGCATCGGACTATGTCAGCAAGCCGGTGGATACCGACCAGCTGCTGTCACTGATGCGCAAATGGCTCTATCGATGACGCTGTACCGCGCTCATTGCGGCCAGCGCAAACCGAAGTGGCAAAAATGAAGTGGCATAAATATGCAGGAACCCCCGGCATTCAAAGAGAGAGCCCAGGTGCGGCAAGCGCTCCCGCCTGATGGCGTACCAGCATCCGTGTTGCTGGTGGATGACAATCCCGGCAAGCTTACGGCGCTCGCCGCGGTGATTGCCGACATGGGCCTCGATGTTGCCACGGCGACCTCCGGGCGCGAGGCGCTGCGCCTGCTATTGCAGCGCGACTTCGCCGTCATTCTGCTCGACGTGAAAATGCCCGTGATGGACGGTTTTGAAACCGCGGCACTCATTCACGGCCGCCCGAAATCGGCCCACACGCCCATTATCTTCGTCACGGCGGAGGCCGATACGGATTCCGAGCGTTTCCGCGGTTATACGTCCGGCGCAGTGGATTACATCTTCTCGCCGATTGTGGCCGAAGTTCTTCGCGCCAAGATCCTGGTGTTTGTCGACCTGTACTACTTGCAGCGCAAACTGACGATGCAGGCCGAAGAACTGCTGCAATCGAAGCTGCAGCTGCGTGAACTGGCCGCCTATCAGGAGCGCATCAAGGAAGAAGAGCGAAAGCGCATCGCACGCGACATCCATGACGAGCTGGGGCAAAGTCTGCTGGCATTGCGAATTGACGTCTCCATGTTGCAGGCGCGCACCAGTACCCGGCACCCCAAGCTCAACGAAAAGGTCAGCGACGCCCTGAATCACCTCGATTCAGCCATCCGCAGTGTCCGCAGCATCATCAATGATCTTCGACCGCCCGTACTCGATCTGGGACTACAGGCAGCGATCGAGTGGCAACTTGAAGAGTTCCGGCAGCGCAGCGTGATCGATTGCACGATGTCGGTGAAAGACGAGAGTTTGCGTTGCGATCTGAATGAAAAATCCGCCACGACTCTGTTTCGCATCGTGCAGGAATCGCTATCGAATATTGCCCGGCACGCGCAAGCGACACAGGTGCATATCGAACTCTACCGGGAGGGCCGCCGACTTTACCTGCTGATCAAAGACAATGGTGTCGGCATGACGGATCGCAAAAAATCGAACTCGTTCGGGTTGGTGGGGATGAAGGAACGCATCAGCATGCTCGGCGGCGAATTCACGATCGACAGCGCACCGGACAAAGGAACGAGATTGACGATATCGCTGCCACTCGACTGACGTGGCCATTTCTCTTGGCCCAGACACTGCGCACAATCGCACCCGTTATTGGGGGATATTCCCCGTCATCGGGGGTATTCATCCTGGCTGCTCCTACCTGCCTGAAGCCAGCAGACAAGGGGTATGCGGCGTAGAGCCATTAGTCACCTTCTTTCACTTTTGGCGGAAAATTTGCATCATCCTTATCCCGGTTCGAAATCAAACATTTCGCCAGCCGGGCCAGGAGCAGTGGCTCAATACCCATGTATTGCCGCGCGCTCCGAGGAATCGTCAGAGGTGTTTGCGATGAAACTGGATGCCGGAAGGCTGAATCCTAGTCCATTGTCCAAAACCAGGCTGGCGTTAAGTATCTCTGCTGCCGTGATCGTGTTTGGGCTGGGCTTGTCCCAGACCCGGGCAGCCCCCCTCGACAACACCGATCCACCGCCTCCTACCGACCCATCGGCGTTCACCAACCCGCCCGCCGACCCCAATGCCGCATTGCGGGACTTGCTCAAGCTGCCTCCCGCAAACGTGGGCGCCTTCGACTTGCCCAATGGAGTGGTCGGTAACCGCCAGACCCCCTTGGTCGACAATGTGCTGCCACCCGATCTGCAACCCAGCTTCAACATCCCCACTAACGGTAATGCCAGCCCGGTGTTCGGGGCTCAACCGTTCACCCAGAAGCTTGAACTGTTCGAGGAATTCGGCTCGAACAAACTGGATGCGACCGACCCGCCATCCCCGGTTCCATTTCCGGTTCCGACGCTGGGCCCCGCACCGGCGCAAGATCCATTGAACGTGGCACGTAGCGGCCCGTCTCCGGATGCGCTGGACGCCTTTCTCAGGCAGCCGGCATTGACGCCCTTCCCGACAGAGTTCTCCAATGTCCTGGACCGCAACCCCTGGAAGGCGCAGATCGAGCTTTTCCTCAATCGCCGAGTCGACTCGCCCGCAGAAGGCCGGCCACCGGGCAAAGGCTGGTCGCACCAGCGTTTCAATGAGTTTTTCCCGCGCGATGCCTTCAAGACTGTGCAAGCCGGCGCGCACGTCAACAGCGGCTTGCGTGATCGGATGCAACGGCATAACTACGCTGTGGGGGAATTTGCGCCCGGCGGGCTCTATCACAACACCAACGGCAACCCGGCCAACGAGGGCACCACCAAGGGCATTCAAGTGCAGTTCCACCCCAACTTGCCTGTCCAGGACCATAATGCGTTGTGGACATTCGACGGCACCTTTCCGCCCAAACTGCTCCTGGTACGCTATGGCCAAGCGATGCTGATGCGTCATTACGATGCCTTGCCCATTGACCCGTCGGCCAACCGGGGCTTTGGCCTGCACACCCTCACCACCCATGAACACA
>NZ_JBGCUL010000106.1:0-13505 GCF_054177685.1 Pseudomonas sp. P5_A2_2 | reverse complement strand
AGGTAGGTGAATTGCTGGTCGCGCTCGTGGTTGATCGCCTTGCCCAGTTTTTCCAGGTCGAAGGTGGCCAGCACAGGGTTCAGCAGTTCGAACTCGATACCTTTGGCGATGTAGGCCGGCAGCGCCTTGGCGTACAGGTCGGCCATTTCGTGGTGGGTGGCGCTCTCGGCCACACCGAGGAAGCCCAGGCCTTCGCCGCGCAAGGTGTCCATCAGCAGGCGCGCGGTCACGAACGAGTAGTTCGGCTCGCGTTCAACCAGGGTACGGGCAGTCATCACCAGGGCGGTGTTGACGTCGTTCAGGGCCACGCCGTCGTACAGGTTCTTCAGGGTTTCGCGCTGGATCAGGTCGCCGTCGACTTCTTCCAGGCCTTCGCACGCTTCGGTGACGATGGTGTTCAGGCGGCCCATGTCCAGCGGCGCCAGGCTGCCATCGGCACGGGTGATGCGGATCGACGGGTGAGCGTTGACCGCTTCTTCGGCCGGAGCGTGGGCGGCGCGTTCTTTCGAACGACCGTCACGGTAGATCACGTAGTCGCGAGCGACTTTCTGCTCGCCGGCACGCATCAGGGCCAGTTCGACCTGGTCCTGGATTTCTTCGATGTGGATGGTGCCGCCCGATGGCATGCGACGCTTGAAGGTCGCGGTGACCTGTTCGGTCAGGCGGGCAACAGTGTCGTGGATTCGCGACGAGGCAGCAGCGGTGCCGCCTTCAACTGCGAGGAACGCTTTGGTGATGGCGACGGTGATTTTGTCATCGGTGTAGGGAACGACAGTGCCGTTACGCTTGATCACGCGCAGTTGGCCAGGCGCGGTGGCGGACAGATCCGAATTCGAATCAGCGGCCTGCGGCAAGGTGCCCTGCGGGTTCTCGCGAGTTGTGTCGGTTTGCATGGGGGAGTGTCTCCACATTCTCTATGTTTGTTTGGGCACCATCACGGTGCCCACCGTTCCGTCCTGAAGCACTACAACCGGCGAGCGCCGGGCATAACGACTTCGGGACAGTAGGAAGGGGGCTTTATCGGGCGCCGCTTCCATGCCGAAGTCTTTGGTCTCACGCCTTGGGCCTGAAACCTTGGTCCTTTGCAGGTGACAGTTGGGACTGCAACACCCGTACCGTTTTCACCACTCTGGGCCGAAATACAGTAGCCATCCGCATGCGCGGTTTGGTCTTTCGAAAATACGTATGGTTCAACCGGACAGAGGCAATAAAAGCGCTTGAAATTGGTGTCTGGTTTGTGTTTGGTTTTTTTGCGCAAAACCCTACATCTAGGGTTTTTTTAGCGCCGGGCTACAAGATAATGCGTTTTGGGGGGCGATTGCAACGTACTGCCTGTGGATAAACCTGTGCGTAAATTGTGTGTGAAAGAGGGAATCGGCGTGTAGGCCGCGACCTTGCTGGACCGGACCTTTTTTCAGCATTTTTCAATGATCGAAAATGCTTCGGCGGATTTTTAAGGGCGCGAACCCTATCACAAAAAACCGCGTCGTCCGAACGCATTTACCCGCTTGTGTTCTCGACGGGCGGCGTTTATACAATCGGCCCAGCGTGTATACATATTTGTCCCTCCGAATCATTACAAAAAGACGGGCGGATCCTTCCTTATTAGCGTTTTGGCAAGCAGAGGTCACCCGTGGAGCAAGAAGCCTGGCAGGTATTGATTGTGGAGGACGACCAGCGACTGGCCGAACTGACCCGCGATTACCTGGAAGCCAATGGCCTGCGTGTATCGATCGAAGGCGATGGTGCGCTCGCTGCGAATCGCATCATCAAGGAACAACCGGACCTGGTGATCCTCGACCTGATGCTCCCCGGCGAAGATGGCCTGAGCATTTGCCGCAAGGTCCGCGCCCGCTATGACGGCCCGATCCTGATGCTCACCGCCCGCACCGATGACACTGATCAGATTCTTGGCCTGGACCTCGGCGCTGACGACTACGTCTGCAAACCGGTACGCCCGCGCCTGTTGCTGGCGCGTATCCAGGCGTTGCTGCGACGCAGTGAAACGCCCGAAGTCGCCCCGGAAAAACAGCGGCGTCTACAGTTCGGCCCGTTGATCGTCGACAACGCCTTGCGCGAAGCCTGGTTGCAGGGCAACGGTATCGAGCTGACCAGCGCCGAATTCGACTTGCTCTGGCTGTTGGTGGCCAATGCCGGGCGCATTCTGTCCCGGGAGGAGATCTTCACCGCACTGCGGGGCATCGGCTATGACGGTCAGGACCGCTCCATCGATGTGCGCATCTCACGCATCCGCCCGAAGATCGGTGATGACCCGGAGCATCCACGGCTGATCAAGACCGTGCGCAGCAAAGGCTATCTGTTCGTTCCCGAGGCTTGCGTAGACCAGACCCTGTGAACTCGATCTTCCTGCGTATCTATGGCGGCATGTGTGCTGCGCTGATTCTGGTGGCGGTGCTCGGTGTGCTGGCGTTGCACCTGCTCAATCAGGTGCGCAGCGAGCAATACCGCGAGCGCCTGGCCCACGGCACATTCACGCTGATGGCCGACAACCTGCAACCGATGAACCAGACCGAACGCCACCGGGCCTTGCTGGTATGGGAGCGGCTGCTCGGCATTCCGCTGGCGCTGAAAAACTTTGCCGAGACCGACCTCGACCTGACCCAGCGCACTCGTGTGCTGCGCGGCCAGGCACTGGTGGAACAGACCGGCCCGCATGCGGCGAAGGTATTCAAGCTGGTCAGCGACAAGGAACAGTTGATGCTCACCGGGGAAGTGCAGCAGATCAGCGAGCAACTGGCCCGGGCGACCATCTACCTGTTGACCGATGAACTGGTGCGCACCCCGGTCGCCGACCAGCCCATGCGCCTGGCGCAATTGAAGCAAGACAAGGGCTTCGGTTTCGACCTGCGTCTGGTCACGGTTGACGAGGCGGACATGGACGAAGACCAGAGTCGCCGGGTGTCCGAGGGCGACACTGTGATGGCGCTGGGCAAGGGCGGCGATTCGATCCGGGTGTTCGCCGGTATGGTCGGCACACCGTGGGTCCTGGAAATCGGTCCGTTGTATCAGATGAATCCTTATCCCCCGGAGTGGCTGGTGCTGATCGCCGCGCTGGGCCTGACGCTGATCGGCTTGATCGTTTATCTGTTGGTGCGTCAGCTCGAGCGACGCTTGCGTGGCCTGGAGGCCGCCGCCACGCGCATCGCCAAGGGCAGTCTGGAAACCCGCGTGCCGGCGCGCGGCGCGGACTCGGTGGGGCGGCTGGCCTCGGCGTTCAATGGCATGGCCGAGCACTTGCAGCAGTTGCTGGCGATCCAGCGCGAACTGGTGCGCGCGGTGTCCCATGAATTGCGCACGCCGGTGGCACGCCTGCGCTTTGGCCTGGAGATGATCGGTTCGGCCACCACGCCGCAAGCCCTGGAAAAATACTGCCAGGGCATGGACCACGACATCGAGGATCTCGACCGGCTGGTGGACGAGATGCTGACCTACGCGCGGTTGGAGCAGGGCTCGCCGGCGCTGAACTTTCAGCGAATCGATCTGGACGCCTTGGTCGATCAGGTGATCGAAGAACTGGCGCCGTTGCGCGCCGACGTCACGGTACAGCGCGGCTTGTGCCTGTCGGCCGCCGATAACGACGACGCCTGGGTCGAGGCTGAACCGCGTTATCTGCACCGGGCGATCCAGAACCTGGTGAGCAATGCCATGCGCCACGCGCAATCACGGGTGACCATCAGCTATCAGGTGGGGCAGCAGCGATGCCGGGTGGATATCGAAGATGATGGGCCGGGTGTGCCGGAGTCAGCGTGGGAGAAGATCTTTACGCCGTTCCTGCGTCTCGACGACAGCCGTACCCGGGCGTCAGGCGGGCATGGGCTGGGGATTTGTGGTGTGACATAGATCCAGTGTGGGAGCGACCTTGCTCGCGATGGGGCCCGAACAGGCGCCAATAAACCTCAGGCCTTGATGCTGACCAAACTCAACAACTGCCCATCCTTGACCCCGAACTGCGCATCCAGCTCGGTGCCGTTGCGCCATTCGCCGGACAAGTCAGTGAGCAGTCGCAACCGCACCTCACCCGACTCACGCCACTCCAGCACTTCGGCGTGTTCGAAATAAAAGCGTTGCTGAACGATCGGATAGAGCGCCTTGAACAGGCTTTCCTTGACCGAGAAGGTCAGGGTGACCAGCAATGCCCGTTGATCGTGACCACCTGCCGCCATGCGCTGTAGCTCCGGCGGATTGAGGATTTCCCCGGCCAGACGTTCGGCCCGTTCGGCATTGAGCAGGTTTTCCAGATCCATGCCCAGGCCGCGCCAATGGCTTTTGTTCGCCACGATCGCCGCGGCCCGGCCAGTGCTATGGGTGATCGAGCCAGTGATATGAGCAGGCCAGACCGGCGCCCGGTCTTCACCGATGGCCGGAATGAAGCTCAAACCTTCGAGCCGCTGTAACGCGGCCCGGGCACACACCCGTCCGGCGAGAAACTCCGTCTGCCGTTTGGCCACCGAGCGCTGGATGCTCGCCGGCGCTTCGACGGCGCTGCGCTGAAAATCATCGCTGGCCAGTCGGGCGCTATCGAAGTGAGTACCCAGCAGGACCGTATCGGGCAGCACAAACGGCAGCGGCCAATGGTCATCGAGGGGCGTGCAGCAGACGGGCAGGGCGGGGGCTGAATTCATGTCGGACATTTTGCCGGGTTGCCTTGGGACTGGATAGTGGCAGATGGCTTTTGTGGCGAGGGCGCAAGACCCCTCGCCACAGAGCACGGTGTCAGCTGAAGATTTTCTTGAAAAACGCCTGCATGTCCGCCCACGACTTTTCATCCGCGGCCTTGTTGTAGCCAATGTCCGGCCCGCCATGATCGCCATGGCTTAGCCGGTCGGCATCCGGATTGGTGAAGCCGTGCCTGGCGCCGTCGAGGCTGACGAATTTGTAGTCGGCGCCGGCCTTGTCCATCTCGCTCTTGAAGGCCGTGATGTTTTCCGGGGTGACGATGCTGTCCAGCGCCCCGTGTTCCACAAGGATCTTCGCCTTGACGCTGCCTGGCGTTGCCGGTGTATTGGTCGCCAGCGCGCCATGGAAACTCACCACGCCTGCCAATGGCACACCCTGTCTTGCGGCATTGAGCACCACGCCACCGCCGAAGCAGTAGCCGATGGCGGCGATCTTATGCGGATCGGTTTGCGGTTGTTTTTTCAGCAGGTCGAGCCCGGCCTGAAACCTCGCGCTCGACACGGCACTGTCTTTTGCCACGGCTTGCATGAACGCCATGGCGTCTTTGGGATGCTCGGTATTTTTGCCGTCGCCGTACATGTCAATGGCCAAGGCGCTGTAGCCCAGGCCGGCGAGATCCCGGGCGCGACGCTTGGCGTAGTCGTTCAGGCCCCAGAACTCATGCACCACCACGACCCCGGGGCGCGGGCCTTTGATGGCATCGTCATAAGCGTAATAGCCGATCATTTTCGTGCCATCGGCACTTTGGTAGGGGATTTCCCGGGTCTGGATGGCGGCCTGGCTGAGCCCGCTCAAGGCCAGTAGGAGGACGGCGAAGAACATGCGCATGGTCGGAACTCCTGTTGAAACGTGTCGAAACATCGGGAAGGGGCGGTTCAGCCCAGGTTCAGGGTGCGTTCAGGGGGAGTTCAGGGCGGGGTGCGTAACCTTGCCCCGTACCCAAAAAACAAACGGCACATAAGGAAACTCCCCAATGACTGGATTCAAAAAACTGCTTCTGGCAATCACGGTTCTGGGCGCAAGCACTGCAGCCTTCGCGTCCAACGACAACTTCGCCAGCCTTACTCTTGGACAGACCAGCGACAAGGTCAAAAAGTCCCACGCCCTGAACGACAACCTTAATCAGCCGAATGCCGATGGCGTGATCGGCAAGGACACTACCTGGGGTGTTCGTCTGGGCCAGCAAAATACCAAGGGCCGGTACTACGCCACCTACGACAACGTGTCGGGCTCGCACAATGGCATTAAACTGCGTCAGGAAAACCTCCTGGGCAGCTACGATCTGTTCTACCCGGTGGGCGGCGGCACCAAACTGTTCGGTGGCGCCACGGCCGGCCTGACCAAAATGACTCAGGAGTCGCCAGGCTTCAGCCGCGACAGCAATATCGGCTATGCCATCGGTGGCCAGGTGGGTGTGCTGCAACAGGTTTCGCAGAACACCTCGGTGGAACTGGGTTACCGTTACCTGCGCAGCAACGCCAGCACCGAGATGAGTGCGCGCGGTGGCAGCAAGCAGGGTTCGCTGGACCTGACCAGCAGCGCCCAGACTTACCTGTCCGCCAACTACGCTTTTTGACTAGCGTTTCGTGAGCAGCCTGCGCTGGATCAACCGTGGTGGTTGATCCAGCGTTGCCGTGTTAGCTATTGAGGTGCGACGTTGCGCCTCTGGAGATGTTGATTTGCCCGGGAGAGCGTTATGAAACTGCTGGTCGTCGAAGATGAAGCGTTGCTGCGTCATCACCTGAAAACCCGCCTGACGGAGAGCGGCCACGTGGTCGAGTCCGTGGCCAACGCCGAGGAGGCGCTGTACCAGACCGCGCAGTTCAACTTTGACCTGGCGGTGATCGACCTCGGGCTGCCGGGCATGAGCGGCCTCGACCTGATCCGCCAGTTGCGCTCAAGTGGCAAGACTTTCCCGATCCTGATCCTCACCGCGCGCGGCAACTGGCAGGACAAGGTCGAAGGCCTGGCCGCCGGTGCCGACGATTACGTGGTCAAGCCGTTTCAGTTCGAAGAACTGGAGGCCCGCCTGAATGCCTTGCTGCGCCGCTCCAGCGGTTTCACCCAGTCGACCATCGTCGCTGGCCCGTTGCTGCTGGATCTGAACCGCAAGCAGGCGTCCCTCGATGAACAGCCGCTGGCACTGACCGCGTATGAGTACCGCATCCTCGAATACCTGATGCGCCATCACCAGCAAGTGGTGCCCAAGGACCGCTTGATGGAACAGCTCTACCCGGATGACGACGAGCGCGATCCGAATGTGATCGAGGTGCTGGTCGGCCGTCTGCGCCGCAAACTGGAGGGGCCGGGCGGGTTCAAACCGATCGACACCGTGCGCGGCCTGGGCTACCTGTTCAATGAGCGTTGCACTTGATTCGCTCGCTGCGCATTCGCTTGATGCTCGCCGCCACGCTATTGGCGGTTTTGTTCATGCTGGCGCTGCTGCCGGCGATGCAGGGTGCCTTCAGCCTGGCCTTGCAGGACTCCATCGAGCAGCGTCTGGCATCGGACGTGACCACGTTGATCTCCGCCGCCCGGGTGGAGAACAACAGCCTGCAGATGCCGGCGCAATTGCCTGACGAACGCTTCAACCTCACCGACAGCCGATTGCTTGGCTACATCTATGACCGGGAAGGGCATCTGGTCTGGCGTTCGAAGGCGACCCAGGAAGAACGCATCAATTACAAGCCGCGCTACGACGGGCGTGGCAGCGAGTTTGCGCGGATTCGCGAAGCCAATGGCCAGGAGTTCTTTGTCTACGACGTCGAGGTCAAGTTGCTCGGCGGCAAAAGTGCGGCCTTCAGCATCGTGGCGCTGCAGCCCGTTCGCGAGTACGAACTGACCCTCGAAGGCCTTCGGGAAAATCTTTATCTGGGTTTTGGCGCGGCACTGCTGGTGCTGCTGGCGTTGCTGTGGATCGGTCTGACCTGGGGCTTGCAGGCATTGCGGCGCTTGAGCCAGGAGCTGGACCAGATCGAAGGTGGCACCCGCGAAAGCCTCAGTGAGGAACATCCCCGGGAATTGCTGCGCCTGACCGGTTCTCTCAACCGTTTGCTGCACAGTGAGCGTGAGCAGCGCAGTCGCTACCGTGATTCCCTCGATGACCTGGCCCATAGCCTGAAAACGCCGCTGGCGGTGCTGCAAGGCGTCAGTGAAGACCTGGCCCAGCGTCCTGAGGATCGCGATCAGGCCTGGGTGCTGCAAACCCAGATCGAACGCATGAGCCAGCAGATCAGCTACCAATTGCAGCGCGCCAGCCTGCGCAAAAGTGGTCTGGTACGTCATCAGGTGCGCTTGCACCCGGTATTGAAAAGCCTGTGCGACACACTGGACAAGGTCTATCGCGACAAGCGCGTGCACGTCGCGTTCGATTTGCCCGACCCGTGTTACGTACCGATCGAGCAAGGCGCCCTATTGGAGATGATGGGCAATTTGCTGGAAAACGCCTATCGCCTGTGCCTGGGCGAAGTACGCATCAGTGTGCGTGAAACTCTCAGCGGCACCGAGTTGTGTGTCGAGGATGACGGCCCCGGCGTACCACAAAATCAGCGCGCACGGATTCTCGAACGCGGAGAGCGTCTGGATCGCCAGCACCCGGGGCAGGGCATCGGCCTGGCGGTGGTCAAGGACATCATCGAGAGCTACAGCGCCAAGCTGACCTTGGGCGATTCACCGATGGGCGGTGCGGCGTTCCGGATTCTTTTTCCGGTGGTTTGAACGGGTATTCGATAGTGATATTTTCGGGCCGCAGCGGGCATCAAGCGTTAAACGACCGGCAACAATGTTTTGTTGGCGCTCAGCCGCTGGGTGGCAGGTAATAAGCCTCGCCTTGTTCACGACATGCACACACACAGAGCCTGGGGTGGTGCATGAGCGGATATGGGTTGAAGCGTTACAAGCCACCAAAGGAGATAAAAATGGAAAGGAAGAAAGTTTGGCTGACGTTTGACGACGGTCCTCGGCAAACCCAGACCGAAACCGTGCTCGAAACACTGGAGCTGTTTGATATCAAGGCAACGTTTTTTATCGTTGGCAATCTGGTTGCCAGGCATGGCGAGCGTATCAAACGCATCCTGGGCGAAGGGCACCGGATCGGCAATCACACTTACGATCATCTAAGGCTGGTCGGCCAGGACAAAGACACCATCATCGATCAAATCAAAAAGACGGAGCAGGCACTGACTCCCTATCAGCAGCCGGACCTGATCATGAGGCCGCCTTATGGCGCTCACGATGCGATGGTCGATCGCACTGTCGCCGAATTGGGGTACCGGCAGGTTCTCTGGAGCGTGGATACCCAGGACTGGAACGGCAACTACCAACCGGGGGGCTGGGTATCCCATGGTGTTGAGCAAATAAGGAAAAGAAAGAACTCCATTGTGCTCATGCATGACATACACGCGACCACGGCCAATAATCTTGGCAGGTTCATCGGACAAATAAACCTGCTGGGCGATGTGGATTTCGAATCACCGGCCACACTGGCCATTCCGCCGGTCAGTCAGTTGAATATGTATGTGGTTGTCAGGGGCGATACATTATCCAGAATTGCCAGAGAGTTTTATGGTGATGCTGCCAGGTACCCACTGATCTTTAATGCGAACAGGTCGGTGCTGGATCATCCAGATAGAATTTATCCTGGCTTGTCACTGATCATCCCGCCTTTAGAGTAAGCGTTCGCAAAACCTGGACGGGGTATTTTCGAGCGTGTTCGAGATGACACCAGTGATCACCGCGCAACGCGGGTGCTGAAACTCAGCTCTCCTGCGCCCGATAAGCCCCCGGTGTCAGCCCCGTCCACTTCTTGAACGCCCGGTGAAACGCCGACGGTTCGGAAAACCCCAACTGCTCGGCGATCTGTTGCAACGACAGGTCAGCGCGGCTCAGGTGATAAATCGCGATGTCCCGGCGCAACTGGTCCTTCAATTCCTGAAAGCTCGACCCCTCTTCCCGCAAATGTCGGCGCAAGGTCTGCGGGCTGATGTGCAGGTGGGCGGCCACGGCTTCCAGGTCGGGCCAGCGTGAACTGTCGCGACTGAGCAAGCGCCGCAGGCGGCTGCTCAAACTGTCGCCGTCATCCGGGCGCGAGAGCAGGTCGGCGGGGGAGCGATCGAGGAAATGCTTGAGGGTGCGTTCGTCCTGCAACAGCGGCATGGCCAGGTAGCGGCTGTGAAACAACAGGCTGCTCTGGGGCCTGGAAAACTCAAGCGGACAGGAAAACAACAGGTCGTACTCGGCGCCGTGTTCGGGCCGGGGGTAGCTGAACGAGGCCTGTTCCAGGCGAATGCGCTGGCCGATCAGCCAGCTGCCGAAACGGTGCCAGATCACCAGCAGGCTTTCGCTGAGGAAATGATCGGGGTCCCAGAGTTGCGAATCGTCCAGGCTCAGGCGCACCCATTCATCTTCTCGGCTCAGGGTCAAACGCGGAGCCCCGGGGAATAGGCTATAAAACAATAAGCCGCGATTGAGTGCCTTATCCAGGTTGCGACAGTGAATCACGGCATGGCACATCATCGCGAAGCTGCCCGGCCTGCTTGGGGTTTGCCCGAACCCCAGGTACTCGTCGTCCAGCGCCAGCCATAACGCCTGGATCAGTTGGGTGAATTGCTCAGGCGCGATGCGTGCCCGGGGCTCGTCCAGCAACTCGGGGCTGATCCCCAGTTGTTGTAGCACGCCGCAATAGTCGTAGCCGTGCCGACGCGCACCACCAAGGGCGGCGCGGGCGAAATGACTGGCGATGGTGCGTTCGCGCATGGCAGCAGATCTGACCGTTGATCGACGGATGTTAGCTGCGCACCGTGGGCATGAACAGGGCGGATATCCGCCAAATAACAGGACGACTTTTAATGGAAGGGCGGAAATCCGCCATATGCTTGTAACCGTTCGGTGACAGGGAATTCGCTGCAACCCCTGCTATCAAAAGGCTTGCAGGGCTTTTAGGGAAGGTGGCACGGGCCTTGCGATACAACGTGCAGATGCCTGCCGATGCGCAGCTCGAAAAAACAAATCCCTCCAGTGCAGGAGGGTTCGCAATTGCGGTGTTGCGGGCAACAGATGGATGTTGTCACCGGGCACCCTTGAGGAACTTTGCAATGACGACTCGTCAGCCACTGTACAAATCCCTGTATTTCCAGGTGATCGTTGCAATTGTCATCGGTATTTTGCTCGGTCACTTCTATCCGCAGCTCGGTGTGGCGGTAAAACCGCTGGGTGACGGGTTCATCAAACTGATCAAAATGATCATCGCCCCTATCATCTTCTGCACCGTCGTCAGCGGAATCGCCGGCATGCAGGACATGAAAGCGGTCGGCAAGACTGGCGGTTACGCACTCCTTTACTTTGAAATCGTTTCGACCATCGCTTTGCTGGTGGGGCTGGTCGTGGTCAACGTCGTGCAGCCAGGCGCTGGCATGCACATCGACGTAAGCACCCTGGATGCCTCCAAAGTCGCTACCTACGTAGCGGCTGGTGCTGATCAAAGTGTCATCGGCTTCCTCCTCAATGTGATCCCGGCCACCATCGTTGGCGCATTCGCCACGGGCGACATCCTGCAAGTGCTGATGTTCTCGGTGATCTTCGGTTTCGCCCTGCATCGCCTGGGTGCCTACGGCAAGCCGCTGCTGGACTTCATCGATCGCTTCGCCCATGTGATGTTCAACATCATCAACATGATCATGAAGCTCGCGCCGATCGGTGCCTTCGGTGCCATGGCCTTCACCATCGGTGCCTACGGTGTCGGCTCGCTGGTGCAACTGGGTCAACTGATGGCCTGCTTCTACATCACTTGCCTGCTGTTCATCCTGATCGTGCTGGGCTCCATCGCTCGCATGCATGGCTTCAGCGTGCTGAAGATGATCCGCTACATCCGTGAAGAACTGCTGATCGTGCTCGGTACTTCTTCTTCGGAATCGGTGCTGCCACGCATGCTGGTCAAGATGGAGCGTCTGGGTGCGCAGAAATCCGTGGTAGGCCTGGTGATTCCGACCGGCTACTCGTTCAACCTCGACGGTACTGCCATCTACCTGACCATGGCCGCGGTGTTCATTGCCCAGGCTACCGACACCCACATGGACATCACGCACCAGATCACCCTGCTGGTGGTGTTGCTGCTGTCCTCCAAAGGCGCTGCGGGTGTGACCGGTAGCGGTTTCATCGTACTGGCTGCGACCCTGTCCGCCGTCGGCCACCTGCCGGTCGCCGGCCTGGCGCTGATCCTCGGTATCGACCGCTTCATGTCCGAAGCCCGTGCACTGACCAACCTGGTCGGCAACGCCGTGGCCACCATCGTTGTGGCCAAGTGGGTCAAGGAACTGGACACCGACGTGCTGCAAGCCGAACTGGCTTCGGGCGGTCGCGGCATTGCCGACGAGCCTAAAGACGATGTTCTGGGCCACGTCGAAGGGGTAACCCCGACTAACGCCAAGTAAGCCTTGTTGTAATCAAAAAACCCGCTTCGGCGGGTTTTTTCATGCCCGGCGATTGAGCGTAACGGTCACTGCTCGTGGCGTATAAGGTGATTGCTGCAATGCGTTCGGCTGCCTAGTCTGGGGGCATCGTATAGGGAGAACGCTCATGCTCGGTCCACTGGCATCACTCAAGGTTCTGGATTTCTCGACACTGCTGCCGGGGCCGTTCGCCTCGTTGCTGCTGGCGGACATGGGCGCCGAGGTGCTGCGCATCGAATCACCGACCCGCATGGATCTGCTGCGGGTGTTGCCGCCCCATGATCAAGGCGTGTCAGCCAGTCATGCCTACCTCAACCGCAACAAACGCAGCCTCGCCCTGGACCTCAAACAGCCTGAGGCGCTTGAGGTGATCAGGTCGTTGCTACAGGACTACGACATTGTGCTCGAGCAGTTTCGCCCGGGTGTCATGGAACGTCTGGGCCTGGGCTACGAAGCCCTGAAGGCGATCAATCCCAAATTGATTTATGTGTCGATCACCGGCTACGGCCAGACCGGCCCCTACAAGGACCGCGCCGGCCATGACATCAACTACCTGGCCCTGTCCGGGGTGGCGAGTTACACAGGTCGTGCCGACAGTGGGCCGCTGCCGTTGGGCATGCAGGTGGCGGATGTCGCCGGTGGTTCGCTGCACGGGGTGATAGGCTTGCTGGCTGCGGTCATTGCCCGGCAGCAAACCGGTCAGGGCCAGCACCTGGATGTCAGCATGACCGACTGCGCGTTCAGCCTGAATGCGCTGGCAGGCGCCGGGTATCTGGCCTGTGGCGTCGAGCCGGGGCCGGAAGACCAGGTGCTCAACGGCGGCAGCTTCTACGACTACTACCAATCCCGGGATGGGCGCTGGCTGTCGGTGGGCAGCCTGGAACCGGCATTCATGAAACAGTTGTGCGCGGCGTTGGGGCTTGAGGAACTGGCCGGCCTCGGCCTGTCTGCGGCGCATCAGCAACTGCTTAAAGCCGCGCTGAAGGTCGAATTTGAAAAGTATGACTTTGCCGAGTTGTGCGCGCTTTTCGCGGAGCTGGATGCTTGTGTCGAGCCAGTGTTGAGCCTGGGAGAAGCGCTGCGTCATCCGCAGCTGCAGGCGCGGGAGTTGGTGACCGACGTGCCCCGTGGCGATGGCTCGACCCAGGCGCAGATGGCGTGTCCGTTGAAGTTTTCCGATGGTTTGCCAGAGCCGAAGCATATCGGTGCGGCGCTGGGGCAACATACGGATCAGGTGTTGGGGGAGTTGGGGTTTAGCATTGAGCGGATCGAACAGTTGCGGCGTGCCAAGGTGATTCTCTAGTGCCTGTCAGGTCGCCATCGTCGGAGCGCCGCCCGGAGCAAGCTCGCTCCCACATTGGT
>NZ_JBGCUL010000105.1:0-9803 GCF_054177685.1 Pseudomonas sp. P5_A2_2 | reverse complement strand
CCGTCGCCCTGCACCGTGTACACACGCTCATCGACACCATGGCGCTCGATGTTCTGATTGGCCACTTCCAGCGCTTCGAACGACAGGTCCGCCAAAACCACCTCGGCATGCTGGAACTCGTAGGCGCAGGCGATACCGATGCAACCGGAACCGGTGCACAGGTCGAGAATTCGCGCCGGCTCGTTAGCCAGCCATGGAGTAAAACGATTTTCGATCAACTCGCCGATGGGTGAACGCGGGATCAACACACGCTCATCGACGATGAACGACATGCCACAGAACCAGGCCTCGCCCAGCAGATAAGCGGTAGGCACCCGATCTTCGATACGGCGTTTGAGCAAAAGCTGCAGGTGAACGACTTCCTCTTCTTCCAGATTGCAGTCGAGGTAGCTGTCGGCGATTTCCCACGGCAGGTGCAGCGCACCCAACACCAATTGCCGGGCTTCGTCCCAGGCATTGTCGGTGCCATGGCCGAAAAACAGATCCTCCCCATGGAAGCGGCTGACGGCCCAACGGATATGGTCACGCAGGGTGCGAAGGCGGGAAGTGATCACGACGGCAAACTCCAGAAAAATCGACGGGCGATTCTACCAGTCAAACGGCGTCACGACGACGCGGGAAAACTACCGATTCAAATGTAGGAGTTATCCGTTTTTTCGCCAGGCTATTGAACAAAACGCGACTATTGACAAGGCTACAGGCCAGCAACGACGGCATCTACGATCGTAGCGATTCACAGAACCGCTCAGCCAGAGGACAATGTCGCAAAAGCCCCACTCCAAGGAGCCCCAGAATGTCCGTTCCAAAAACGATGTTTCAACTCAGCGGCCGCGGTTATCCGGCAGCCAAACTGAGCCATGCGACCCTTATCATCATCGATGCCCAGAAAGAATATTTGAGCGGGCCACTGGCCCTCAGCGGCATGGATGAGGCCGTCGCGAACATCAAGCAATTGCTCGCCGCTGCCCGTGCCGCCGGCCGGCCGATCGTGCATGTCCGCCATCTCGGCACCCTCGGCGGAATGTTCAACCCGCAAGGCGTCGGTGGTGAATTCATTCCGGACCTGGAGCCACAGAGTGACGAGACCGTCATCGGTAAATTGCTGCCAAGCGCATTCCACGGCACCGAACTGGCCAAACGCCTGGAAGACCTCGGCGCCCTCGACTTGATCGTCTGCGGTTTCATGAGTCACTCCAGCGTCAGCACCACCGTGCGCGCAGCGAAGAACCTTGGCTTCCGCTGCACACTCATTGAAGATGCCTGCGCCACTCGCGATTTGCCTTACAAGGGCGGCGTGCTCAGCGCCGAACACGTTCATCAGACCGAAATGGCGATCATGGGGGACAACTTCGCCACCCTCGCGCTGACCCGTGAACTGATCTGATCGAGGCTCAATGAGCGGCCTGGAATGCCGCTCATCCGCAAAAGCCTCTCAATTGCCGTAATTGTCTTAGCCTCAGGAACATCCCGGTCAACTCCCGGTCGAAGGGCCGATACCCATTGAGGAAGGTCGGAATGAAGTTATCCGATGGTTTTGACGCTCGCCGCTTGCGGCCCAAAGGCCAAAGCAACTGGCGTTTTCGAATCGGCGCGACGTTCGCGGCGTTGCTGGCGATGTGCGGCGTGCTGCTTGCCATGGCCGGTGTCGCCAGCCTGCTCGGCCACGCACCCGCCCTGGGTGAATTGAACACAAGCCGCACCGGTGCTGCCGTGATCCTGGTCATCGGCCTGTTCGTGCTGTACCTCGGTGTCTGGCTATGGCGCCGTTGCCGTCGTCGCTCTCGGCAGTCGCGGGAACTGGCCATGTCGCCGCACCTGATGAAAAAACACGACTGAACCAAGCGTCACACGCGTTTTTGTCGCGCCCGATTCGCTTCGAGTTGGGTAAACTGGCCGCCCTTCGCGGAGGCTGACATGCAAGACGACGATTTTTCCCTGTTCAAAAGCGCGATCCTGGGCGTCAAGCCAATCAGGCACGATCGCGCCGAAACCGGCAAACCCAAGGCTGACCGCACGCAGATCGCCATGCTGCGCCAAGCGGCCACCGTGCGCACCGAATCCACCACCGTAGACGGGCTGTCCGATCAGTTCGTCATCGACGTCGGCCCTGAAGACGAGCTGATGTGGGCCCGCGATGGCGTGCAGGAAAGCCAGATGCGCAAGCTCAAGATCGGACAGATTCCGTTCGAAGGCAGCCTCGACCTGCACGGCATGAGCGTGGAAAAGGCCCGGGAAACCCTCTGGGCGTTCCTGGCCGAAGCCACCAAATTCGAAATCCGCTGCGTACGCGTCACCCATGGCAAGGCGGTACGCCTGGATGGCAAGCGGCCGATGATCAAAAGCCACGTCAATACCTGGCTGCGCCAGCATCCACAGGTGCTCGGCTTCACCTCCTGCCAGGCGAAACACGGCGGTGCGGGAGCCGTTTATGTGATGCTCAAACGCACCATGATGGAAGGTCGCGACGAGTAAAGCCGACGCGCCACGCTTGCAGCGTCGTGTCCGCCACCGTACCCTTGCCCTTTGCGTAAAATCCCACAGGTAGTTTCATGTCCCTGGAACAGAATTACACCGCGATCCTTGGCCAACTGGGCGAGGACGTCTCCCGCGAGGGCCTGCTCGACACGCCAAAGCGTGCCGCCAAAGCCATGCAGTACCTCTGCCGCGGCTATGAACAGACACTGGAAGAGGTCACCAACGGTGCCCTGTTCAGCTCCGACAACAGCGAAATGGTGCTGGTCAAGGACATCGAGTTGTACTCGTTGTGCGAACACCACCTGCTGCCGTTCATCGGCAAGGCTCACGTCGCCTACATCCCGAGCGGCAAGGTCCTGGGCCTGTCGAAGGTGGCGCGGATCGTCGACATGTACGCCCGTCGCCTGCAGATCCAGGAAAACCTCAGCCGCCAGATCGCCGACGCGGTCCAGCAGGTCACCGGCGCCCTGGGCGTTGCGGTGGTGATCGAGGCCAAGCACATGTGCATGATGATGCGTGGCGTGGAAAAGCAGAATTCGTCGATGATCACCTCGGTGATGCTCGGCGAGTTCCGTGAGAACGCAGCCACCCGCAGCGAATTCCTCAGCCTCATCAAGTGATTCGCGGCACGAAGAAAACCGGCGTTCATCGCCGGTTTTTTTTCGTCCGCAGAAAATCAGGTAAGCTGCGCGCCCTTATTCATTATCACCGTGAGGCTTTCAACGTGTTCGTAAAAGCGCTTCGTGTCGGCCTTGGCCAACTGATCATTTTCATCGACTTCATTACTCGTCCAAGCAAGAAAAAGCGCCCTGCCGCCGCTCAGGCCCAAGTCGAATCCGCCGCCAAGGGTCTGACCCTGTATCAATTCCACGCCTGTCCGTTCTGCGTGAAGACCCGCCGCACCCTGCGCCGCCTGAATGTGCCGGTGGCCCTTCGCGACGCGAAGAACAACGAACAGGATCGCCAGACCTTGCTGGAGCAAGGCGGCAAGATCAAGGTGCCGTGCCTGCGCATCGAAGAGAATGGCCAGACCACCTGGATGTATGAGTCCAAGGTGATCATTGATTATCTGGACAAGCGATTCGCGGCAGCCTGATTTGCTTGCGGTGTTATGACTGACGCCATCGTCGGAACGCCGCCCGGAGCAAGCTCGCTCCCACAGTGGTTTTGTGGCGCTCACAAAATCTGTGGGAGCGAGCTTGCTCGCGATGAGGCCGGCCCAGACAACGCAAATCCCGAACGCACCACCGCCGCCAACCGCCTCAGCCCCTCATCCAGCCGCGCCGGATCAATGTGGCTGAAGTTCAACCGCAGATACCCCGGATGGTTATCCGGCTCGGGGAAAAACGGCTCGCCCGGCATGAACGCCACGTCATTAGCCAACGCGGCGTCGAGCAAGGTGCGGGTGTCCTGCGGCTCCTTGAGTTTCAACCAGAAAAACAGCCCGCCCTGCGGCACGTTCCAGTCCGCCAGATCGGAGAAATGAGCTTCCAGCGCCGATTGGAACGCATCCCGACGCCGCCGATAAAAATCGCGCAACTCACTACGGTGTTGCTGATATTTCTCGGTGCCGATCCATTGCAGCGCCTGCCACTGGCCGACCCGATTGGTGTGCAAGTCTGCCGATTGCTTGAGTTTCAACAGATGGGGAAACAGGTCCGGGCTGGCAATCAAGTAACCAACGCGCAAACCCGGCAACAGGGTTTTCGACACGGTACCGGTGTAGATCCAGCTGGCCTTTTTCAAGCGACTGACAATCGGCGTGGCACTGCTGCCATCGAAGGTCAGTTCGCGGTAAGGCTCGTCTTCAATCAGGGTGGCGCCGAACTCATCGAGCAGCGCTGCCACCGCGTCGCGTTTGGCTTCGCTGTAACGCACCGCCGATGGATTCTGGAAGGTCGGTATCAGGTAGATGAAAGCCGGGCGGTGTTGTTCCAGACGAGCGCGTAACTCCGTCAAGTTCGGCCCATCAGCCTCCAGCGGCACGGTCAGGCAATCGGCGCCGAACAGCTTGAATATTTGCAGCGCCGCCAGATAAGTCGGCGCTTCGAGCAGGATCTCGGTGCCCTTGTCGATGTACAGCTTGGCGGCCAGGTCGAGGGTCTGCTGTGAGCCGCTGACCACCAGTACCTGGCTTGCCTCACATGGCACTCCCAACGTTCGCGCCTCGGCGGCCAACGCTTCACGCAACGCCGGTTCGCCTTCGCTCATGCCGTATTGGCCGATGGACACCGGCATCTCGCTCCACTCGACCTTCGGCAGCATGGCTTCGGCCGGCAAACCGCCAGCAAACGACATCATCTGCGGACGCTGGGCCGCGGCGAGGATTTCACGGATCAAAGAACTTTCAAGGCGCGAGACACGTTCGGAAAAAGCCATGGGGATCACCGGTAGCGAGGCACGTGGAAAATGAGTCAAACTTGTTGACCGAAATTACGCCAGCCCGAACGGATACGTCAATATGCTTGACCTTAAAAGCCCGCTTTCCCAGCAGCAAGCCATGGAAGCGTTTTTCTTCGGCTACCAGGCCTTCACCGCCAAGGCCGATGAAATGCTCGAACGTCGCGGCCTGAGTCGGGTGCATCAGCGCATCGTGTTTTTCATCGCCCGCTATCCGAACCTGAGCGTCAAGGAGCTGTTGGCGTTGCTCGGCGTGAGCAAGCAGGCGCTGAACATGCCGTTGCGGCAATTGTTGGAGATGCATCTGGTCGACAGCGTTGCGTCCGAGACTGACAAGCGCAAGCGCCTGCTGGAGTTGACAGCGGAAGGCGTGCGGTTTGAACAGGCGCTGCGCCGTGAGCAGGTGAAATTGCTGGAGCGGGTGTTTGGTGAGGCTGGGGAACAGGCAGTGAATGGCTGGTTGGCGGTGAATCTGGCGCTGGGGAAAAGCCAGTAAAAATCTACCTGTCCTCAAGTCAGTCATCGCGGGCAAGCCACGCTCCCACAGGGTCTTCGACGTTCACAGGGTCAGCGAACGACACAAAACCTGTGGGAGCGTGGCTTGCCCGCGATGGCGTCCTATCAGGCGATATATCCCTAAAGCCAAATATTTCGTCGACAAAACCCAAAACATTATTTGCTTTATTTGTATACAAAAGCATAATCCACTTCGTGCGAGTTCCTGACCAACAGGYCAACAAATTCGCAAGCACCTCAAAGGGCCGCTGCCACCCCTCTCGGATCCGGCCCTGGAAATAAAAATAAAACTCTTGAGGAGTACTCGCTGTGGAAAGCCGCAAATCCGAAGCATCGACGCTGGACCTCTCGCCGCCATTACGCAATGGCTTGCTGGAACGTCTGTTCAAACTCAGCTTGCACGGCACCACGGTGAAGACCGAGCTGATTGCCGGTCTGACAACCTTCATCACCATGGCTTACATCATTTTCGTTAACCCCAACATCATGGCCGACGCCGGGATCGATCACGGTGCCGCGTTCGTCGCCACCTGCATCGCCGCAGCCCTGGGTTGCCTGTTGATGGGCCTGTACGCCAACTGGCCGGTCGGCCTGGCACCGGGCATGGGCCTGAACGCGTTCTTCACCTACACCGTAGTCGGCACCATGGGCTACAACTGGGAAACTGCCCTCGGCGCGGTGTTCGTTTCCGGTGTATTGTTCATGATCCTGACCTTCTCGCGGATCCGCGAATGGTTGCTCAACAGCATCCCGGTCAGCCTGCGCTTCGCCATGGGCGCTGGTGTTGGCTTGTTCCTGGGGCTGATCGGTTTGAAAACCGCGGGTATCGTCGTCGATAGCCCGGCCACCCTGATCAAGCTCGGTTCCCTGCGCGAACCCGGCCCGCTGCTCGCCGCAGTGTGTTTCCTGATGATCGCCATCCTCAGCTACCACAAGGTCTTCGGCGCGATCCTCATCAGCATCATTACCGTTACMCTGGCCGGTTGGGGCCTTGGGCTGGTGCACTACGAGGGCATCATGTCGGCCCCGCCAAGCCTCTCCCCTACCTTTATGGCCATGAACGTCGCCGGCGTGTTCAACGTCAGCATGATCAGCGTGGTCCTGGCGTTCCTCTTCGTGCACATGTTCGACACCGCCGGCACCCTGATGGGCGTTGCCCAGCGCGCCAACCTGGTGGGTGCTGACGGCCGGATCGAAAACCTCTCCCGCGCCATGAAAGCCGACAGTGCTTCCAGCGTATTCGGCGCCGTGGTCGGTGTTCCGCCCGTCACCAGCTATGTTGAAAGTGCTGCCGGCGTGGCCGCTGGTGGTCGGACTGGTCTTACCGCAGTCACTGTTGGTGTGCTATTTATAGCGGCAATGTTTTTTGCACCACTGGCCGGCATGATTCCCGCCTATGCCACCGCGGGCGCACTGATTTATGTGGCAATGCTGATGATGGGCGGCATGGCCCACATCGAATGGGACGAAGCGACCGACAGCATCCCGGCAATCGTTACCGCCATCATGATGCCGTTGACCTTCTCGGTCGCCGACGGCATCGCGCTGGGCTTCATCACCTACGTGGCGTTGAAGGCCGGCACCGGCAAGTACAAGGAAATTTCCGTGAGCCTGTGGGTGCTCTGCGCGATCTTCATCGCCAAGTTCATTTTCTTGTAGGAGCGAGCTCGCGAAGGTCGTTAACGATAACGCGTACTTACCGGGTGGAATCCATAGTCGGAACGCTGCCCGGACCAAGTGCGCCACAGCAAACAGCCTCACCCCGTCGGGTGGGGCTTTTGTGCAAATGGAGGAAAGTGATGAGTCTGGAAACCTGGCTGCTGTTCAGTGGCGCTGCGCTGATAGTGATCCTGATCCCGGGGCCGCTGTCGCTGCTAATGATCAGCAACAGTCTGAATTACGGTCTGCGCCGTTCTTACCCGGCGTTTCTAGGGGGCGTGTTTGCTTCGATCTGCTTGCTCAGTGCTTCGGCGCTAGGCTTGGGCGCGTTGTTGCTCGCCTCGGAACAATTGTTCAGTGCCCTGAAGATCGTCGGCGCGCTGTACCTGTTCTACCTCGCTTGGCAGAGCTGGCAGCAGTCGCGCCAGCCCTCGGTGGGCGCTGAAGTGCCCCAGGCCGCACCCGTGCCGCGTTTCCGTGCGCTGTTCGGGCGCGCATTTGTCTTGGGGGCCAGCAATCCGAAAGATATTCTGTTTTTTGCCTCATTCCTGCCGCAGTTCCTGAGTGCCGAACAGCCGTTCCTGCCGCAGTTGCTGGTGATGATTGCCACGTGGACGGTGCTGGACCTGTTGTGCAAATTGGCCTATGGGCTGGGCGCGCAGGGCGCGGCGCGGTATTTGCGCAGTGGCAAGGGACAGAGTTGGTTTAACCGGATCAGCGCCGGGTTGTTCGGCGGTGCGGGTGCCGCGTCCTTGCTGAGTAGTCACTGAAACTTTAGACTTTTATCTGTAACGGCTGTTTGTCCTGTTCTGCCCGCCTGATGCTTTTAGTTTTCAGGGGGCAGAACTTATCCAGTACCCCGCCCCACCACATGGATCATAATGACATAGGTCCATGTATCTCCTCCTTGCGCCCTGCCAATTGCAATACTCAGCAACACCCCAGGCAGTCTTACCTTGTGCTATCTAAAATCCGCAACACGTTGTGACAACAGCATATATATGTATATCTAAAATTCCTTAACTCTTTGCCATCCTTCCGGAATGCACGCGACCTTTTTGGTTTTGTCATAACACGCGAACATCGATATTAAAAATTCGATTCAGCGTCTTTCCATATTTTTTAACATGACCTCAATCATTCCAATGTAACCAATTCGCAATTTACTCGAGGATAAAAAAATGGCTAAACCACCAAAAAAACCGCCTTCATCCGGTTTGTCTGACGATACGTCGACAACGACCCGGCCCGACTCGGAGCATACTTCTCTGCCCGGCAGCCGAGTCCCTATCGACTCACTTGATCTTCACTGGCCAATAAGCGATACACCCGGGAATCGTCCTTCCGATATTTATCCAGATAACAATCCCTCTCAAGAGCCAGCGATCATTATCACGGATCTTCCGACTGTAGTACGTTCTTTGCCTGAGTTTCCCGATGATATAAATATTTACCAACAGTCTCCAGACAACTCGCTGATGCTGCTTGGCGATTCTGGACTTTCACGCAGTAGCCAAGGATTTCTGTATGCTCGAATCGAGCATATCGGTGATGTCGCCATACAGATAAATGCCAAAGGTCAATACGAGATCGCGACAGCTTCGCCCTACGTTGTGGGATTGTCGAAAATCGACGGTAAGCCGTTGTGGCAGAAAAAAAACGACAATCCAGGTTCGAAGGAAACCGACGGGAGCGAACCTGTTGCAACCCAGGCAGCAAGCCTCGATGAACTCATTATTCCGAATAAATTCGCAAGGACACTGACAGCACCTGGTGAGGATGGGATTCGCGTACACCCTTCCGGAAGGCTGTTTGTCGATTTGTTTAATAACACAACGGTCATGGTCGTTCGAACGGAGGGAGGGAAATACCAAGCGAAGGACAGCAAGAGTCTGGACACCTATGGGCCCGTGCTTGAACGTATCGACGAAACATCGCAGTGGCAGCCTGAAGACTCCGGGCCGGGACCGAGCAAGCGACCACGCCTTGAACAGCCCGTCGATACTGCGCATGGCGCCGAACGTTCCACATCTTTCACCAGGTCCTGGGAACCGAACCCTCATTTGTGGTTGACATGGGGAAACCCGGTAGCCGAACTCACTGGATCGATCAAGGTAAATGAGCTTCATTACAAGATTTTTGATTTCGACAACGAAGTCGAATCCCGCGCGGTCATCAAGCCACCTGGGTTTGGCGATACCTTTAACGACTTCGAACGCGTATTGGCAGAGACACCGTGGCTTCAACCAGTTGTTGCCTCTCGCAATGCCGATGGTCAATGGACAGTGTCAAGTTCGCCGTTGTTTGAAAGGTCATTTAGCGAGTCTGTCGTAAATTCATTCAAAGACTTCAGTGATATCACGTCAGCGGATGTTGCCTACCAGCTGTTTGCACACAGCAGCGGGCGAAGATCCAAGCCTTCCAGCCGATCATTGCTGGAACTATCCGCCACTCTTCGACAATGGGAGAACAAGAGCACTGAAAGGCATTCCGGACCTGCCGATCCTATTCAACTACTCGCTGTGACTCGACCTGAAAACGCACCGGGGAGTGAATTATTATTCCGCTCCCCTTCTGATGGGCAAAAGTTATACCGCCTGGATTTCAATAGCGAGCACTTTGCACAACAATGGGCTGCCTATAAAACAACAGCGGACGAAGCCAGTCTCAGGCAACTGTTCCAGACATTGTTGATTCGTAACGGCTATGACGTTTTCCCCACAGCTCATCCGGAGCAAGCTGACGTATTGATG
>NZ_JBGCUL010000104.1:0-9943 GCF_054177685.1 Pseudomonas sp. P5_A2_2 | reverse complement strand
CCACCGAGCATGGCCAGGCCGAGGCTGTTGGCCTCTGGCACGATCAGGCTGATGGAACCGTTCTTCTCGCGCAGCTTCAGAGCTTTGGCGATGTTCGCGGCGGCTTCGATCAAGGCTTTGGAGCCCAGGGAAGTACCGGCGATGATCAGTGGACGCTTGGCTGCGAGCAGGGCGTCGGCGATGCGCTTGGCCAGTTCGAGGGCTTCAGCGTCCAGGCCTTCAACGGCTGGAGCGCTGGCGTCGAGGGCGTGAGCCACGGCGAAACCGATGCGRGCCAGGTCGTCTGGAGCGGCGTGAACACATTCTTCGGCGATGTCGTCGAGCTTGGTTTCAGCCAGGCTTGCGATGAACAGCGGGTTCAGCGCGTGCTGACCGATGTTCTTCACCGCGGCGTCGAGCCAAGGCTGGACGCGCATGGCGTCGGCCATGTCTTCGGCCTTGCCCTTGACCGATTGACGCAGGGACAGGGCCATGCGTGCAGCAGTCTGGGTCAGGTCTTCACCAAGGACGAACACGGCGTCGTGGTCTTCGATGTCACGCATGTTCGGTACTGGCAGCGGGCTGTCTTTCAGCACTTGCAGGACCAGGCGGATTCGCTCCAGCTCGGCAGCTTCGATGCCCGAGTAGAAGTGCTCGGCGCCCACCAGTTCGCGCAACGCATAGTTGCTTTCGAGGCTGGCGCGTGGCGAACCGATACCGACGATGTTGCGACCGCGCAGCAGGTCAGCGGCTTTGTCCAGCGCTTCGTCGAGGCTCAGCTTGGCGCCGTTGGCCAGCAGCGGCTGACGCGGGCGGTCTTCGCGGTTGACGTAGCCATAGCCGAAACGGCCACGGTCGCACAGGAAGTACTGGTTCACCGAACCGTTGAAACGGTTTTCGATGCGACGCAGTTCGCCGTAACGCTCGCCCGGGGAGATGTTGCAGCCGCTGGAGCAGCCATGGCAGATACTCGGCGAGAACTGCATGTCCCACTTGCGGTTGTAGCGCTCGGAGTGAGTCTTGTCGGTGAACACACCGGTCGGGCAGACCTCGGTGAGGTTGCCGGAGAACTCGCTTTCCAGGGTGCCGTCTTCAACGCGACCGAAGTACACGTTGTCGTGGGCGCCGAATACGCCGAGGTCGGTGCCGCCAGCGTAATCCTTATAGAAGCGCACGCAGCGGTAGCAAGCGATGCAGCGGTTCATTTCGTGGGAAATGAACGGGCCCAGTTGCTGGTTCTGGTGGGTACGCTTGGTGAAGCGGTAACGGCGCTCGTTGTGGCCGGTCATGACCGTCATGTCTTGCAGGTGGCAGTGACCGCCTTCCTCACAGACCGGGCAGTCGTGAGGGTGGTTGGTCATCAGCCATTCAACAACACTGGCGCGGAATGCCTTGGACTCTTCATCTTCGATGGAGATCCAGGTGCCATCGGTGGCAGGGGTCATGCAGGACATGACGATACGACCACGGGTGTCGTTTTCGTCGGTGTACTGCTTGACCGCGCACTGGCGGCAAGCGCCAACGCTGCCAAGGGCAGGGTGCCAGCAGAAATACGGAATATCGAGGCCTAGCGACAGACATGCCTGTAACAGGTTGTCTGCCCCATCGACTTCGAGCTCTTTGCCGTCTACGTGGATAGTGGCCATGGTTCAAAGTTCTTCGTTGGCCCGGTGTCAGCGGGCGTGGCTAATGGAATCTTGTTATCCGCGTGAATCAACACAGCCGTTAAAGGCGTCATCACACGAAAAGCGAAGGGCACGGACCCTTCGCCTTTTTTAAGCGTTTACGCGCCGACCAGGATCGGCCTTGCCAGAGGCGGGACGGTGGCGCTGACAGGCGCGATACCGGCTTCGAACTCTGGACGGAAGTATTTGATTGCGCTGCCCAACGGCTCCACGGCACCCGGTGCGTGAGCACAGAAGGTCTTGCCCGGGCCGAGGAAACCGACCAGACCCAGCAGGGTCTCGATGTCGCCTGGCTGGCCTTCGCCGTTCTCGATGGCCATCAGCAGCTTGACGCTCCATGGCAAGCCATCGCGGCAAGGGGTGCAGAAGCCACAGGATTCGCGAGCGAAGAACTGCTCCATGTTGCGCAGCAGGGACACCATGTTGACGCTGTCGTCCACCGCCATGGCCAGGCCGGTACCCATGCGGGTGCCGACTTTGGCGATGCCGCCGGCGTACATTTGTGCGTCCAGGTGTTCCGGCAACAGGAAGCCGGTACCGGCGCCGCCAGGCTGCCAGCACTTGAGCTTGTAACCGTCGCGCATGCCGCCGGCGTAGTCTTCGAACAGCTCGCGTGCGGTGACGCCGAACGGCAGTTCCCACAGGCCCGGATTCTTGACCTTGCCGGAGAAGCCCATGAGCTTGGTGCCCATGTCTTCGCTGCCTTCACGGGCCAACGATTTGTACCAGTCCACGCCGTCGGCAATGATCGCCGGCACGTTGCACAGGGTCTCGACGTTGTTCACGCAGGTCGGCTTGCCCCACACGCCAACGGCGGCAGGGAAGGGCGGCTTGGAGCGCGGGTTGGCGCGGCGGCCTTCGAGGGAGTTGATCAGTGCGGTTTCTTCACCGCAGATGTAACGCCCGGCGCCGGTGTGGACGAACAGCTCGAAGTCGAAGCCGCTGCCCAGGATGTTCTTGCCCAACAGGCCAGCTGCCTTGGCTTCTTCCACCGCACGGTTCAGGTGCTTGGCGGCGGTGGTGTATTCGCCACGCAGGAAGATGTAGCCACGGTAGGTTTTCAGGGCGCGGGCACTGATCAGCATGCCTTCGATCAGCAGATGGGGCAGTTGCTCCATCAGCATGCGGTCTTTCCAGGTGTTCGGCTCCATTTCATCCGCGTTGCACAGCAGGTAGCGGATGTTGATGGATTCGTCCTTGGGCATCAGGCCCCACTTAACGCCAGTGGGGAAGCCTGCACCGCCGCGACCCTTGAGGCCGGAATCTTTCACGGTCTGGACGATGTCGTCCTGGCCCATGTCGGCGAAGGCCTTGCGCGCAGCGGCGTAACCGTTCTTGGCCTGGTACTCGTCGAGCCAGACGGCTTCGCCGTCGTCACGCAAACGCCAGGTGAGCGGGTGAGTCTCGGCCGAACGCTTGATGCGGTTGGCAGGACCGAAGGAAGTCAGGGTCATACATAGCCCTCGAGCAATTTGGCAACGCCTGCTGGCTGCACATCACCGAAAGTGTCGTCGTCGATCATCAACGCCGGCGCCTTGTCGCAGTTGCCGAGGCAGCAGACCGGCAGCAGGGTGAAACGACCGTCGGCGGTGGTCTGACCCAGGCCGATGCCCAGCTTGCTCTGGATTTCGCTGACCACGGACTCGTGGCCGCCGATGTAGCAGACCATGCTGTCGCAGACGCGAATGATGTGACGGCCCACTGGCTGACGGAAGATCTGGCTATAGAACGTCGCCACGCCTTCAACGTCGCTGGCCGGGATGCCGAGGATCTCGCCAATGGCGTACAGGGCGCCGTCCGGCACCCAGCCGCGTTCCTTCTGAACGATCTTCAGGGCTTCGATCGACGCCGCGCGCGGGTCTTCGTAGTGATGCAGCTCGTGCTCGATGGCCGAGCGCTCGGTTTCACTCAAGGTGAAACGGTCTGTCTGGATAAGCGTGCTATTCATGCTTAGCGGTCCACGTCGGCCATAACGAAATCGATACTACCCAGGTACGCAATCAAGTCCGCGACCATGCTGCCTTTGATCACCGAAGGGATCTGCTGCAAGTGCGGGAAGCTTGGGGTACGAATCCGGGTGCGGTAGCTCATGGTGCCGCCATCGCTCGTCAGGTAATAACTGTTGATGCCCTTGGTCGCTTCGATCATCTGGAAGGATTCGTTGGCCGGCATGACCGGGCCCCACGAAACCTGCAGGAAGTGCGTGATCAAGGTTTCGATGTGCTGCAGGGTGCGCTCTTTCGGCGGCGGCGTGGTCAGCGGGTGATCCGCCTTGTACGGGCCTTCCGGCATGTTGCGCAGGCACTGGTCGATGATCCTGATGCTCTGGCGCATCTCCTCGACACGCACGATGCAGCGGTCGTAGGCATCGCCATTGGCGGCCAACGGCACTTCGAACTCGAAATTCTCGTAGCCCGAGTACGGACGCGCTTTACGCAGGTCGAAGTCGCAACCGGTCGAACGCAGGCCGGCACCGGTGACACCCCATTCCAGGGCTTCTTTGGTGTTGTAGTCGGCGACGCCGATGGTCCGGCCACGCAGGATGCTGTTGTCCAGTGCGGCTTTCTGGTATTCGTCCAGACGCTTGGGCATCCACTCGACGAAATCCTTGACCAGTTTTTCCCAGCCGCGCGGCAGGTCGTGGGCGACGCCACCGATGCGGTACCAGGCCGGGTGCAGGCGGAAACCGGTAATGGCTTCGATCACCGTGTACGCGCGCTGACGGTCGGTGAAAGTGAAGAACACCGGGGTCATGGCGCCGACGTCCTGGATGTAGGTACCCAGGAACAGCAGGTGGCTGGTGATCCGGAAGAACTCGGCCATCATGATACGGATGACGTCGACCTTCTCCGGCACCTTGATGCCGGCCAGCTTCTCGACCGACAGCACGTATGGCAGGTTGTTCATCACGCCGCCGAGGTAGTCGATACGGTCGGTGTACGGAATGAAACTGTGCCAGGACTGGCGCTCGGCCATCTTCTCGGCACCACGGTGGTGGTAACCGACGTCCGGTACGCAGTCGACGATCTCTTCACCGTCCAGCTGCAGGATGATGCGGAACGCACCGTGCGCGGACGGGTGGTTCGGGCCGAGGTTGAGGAACATGTAGTCCTCGTTCGGACCGGAACGCTTCATGCCCCAGTCTTCCGGCTTGAAGCGCGCGGACTCTTCCTCGAGCTGCTGCTTGGCCAGGTTCAGGGTGAACGGGTCGAACTCGGTGGCACGGGCCGGGAAGTCCTTGCGCAGCGGGTGACCTTCCCAGGTCGGCGGCATCATGATGCGCGACAGGTGAGGGTGGCCGGTGAAGTGGATGCCGTACATGTCCCAGACTTCACGCTCGTACCAGTTGGCGTTCGGCCAGATGCTGGTGATGGAAGGCAGGTTGAGGTCGTTCTCGGACAAGGCGACCTTGATCATCACGTCACTATTACGTTCGATCGACATCAGGTGATAGAACACGGAGAAGTCGACGCCGTTCGGCAACCCTTGACGCTTGGTACGCAGACGCTCGTCCACGCCGTGCAGGTCATAAAGCATGACGTACGGCTTGGGCAGGTTACGCAGGAAAGTCAGGACTTCGACGAGTTTGGCGCGGGCAACCCAAAGCACCGGCATGCCGGTGCGGGTAGCCTGGGCGGTGAACGCCTCCGGGCCAAAACGGTTGTTCAGTTCGACGACCACATCCTGGTCGTCTGCCTTGTAAGGCGGGATGTACAGAGCACTGCCTGTAGTCATGGTTATTTTATCGCTTTCGGTCAACGTAAAGAATGAAGCCAGGTTCTCGTTCCATGGAAAGAGGCAGATCTGGATCAGACTTCGTCGGGGCTGCGCAGGTTGGTTACCTGAATACGCTGTTCGCGGCGTTTTTCCTTTTCGGAAGGCATCTCGGCGCGATAGACGCCTTGATCACCAACGACCCAGGAAAGTGGACGACGCTCCTGGCCAATCGACTCCTGCAACAGCATCAAGCCTTGCAGGAAAGCTTCAGGGCGGGGCGGGCAGCCAGGCACGTAGACGTCCACGGGCAGGAACTTGTCCACCCCTTGAACGACGGAGTAGATGTCGTACATGCCACCGGAGTTGGCGCACGAACCCATGGAGATGACCCATTTAGGCTCGAGCATTTGCTCGTAGAGACGCTGAATGATCGGCGCCATCTTGATGAAGCAAGTACCGGCGATAACCATGAAATCCGCCTGGCGCGGCGATGCCCGGATAACTTCGGCGCCAAAGCGCGCGATGTCGTGGGGCGCCGTGAAGGCGGTGGTCATTTCCACGTAGCAGCACGAAAGACCGAAGTTATACGGCCACAGGGAGTTCTTGCGCCCCCAGTTGATCGTGCCGTTAAGCACGTCTTCGAGCTTGCCCATGAAAATGTTTTTGTGGACTTGATCTTCTAACGGATCGGAAACGGTTTCCCGCTGGCCAATCGGATACTGCTCGTTAGGAGCATCGGGGTCGATCCTGGTGAGATTGTATTGCATTGCCAAAGCCTCATTGTTTCAGCTTCGCTTGCCGCTTGCGCCGAGCTTCCGGAGCCCAGTCAAGGGCGCCCACTCGGAATAGGTAGACAAGGCCTGCCAACAGAATTGCTATGAAAACGAGAGCTTCGACGAATCCGGTCCAGCCGCTTTCGCGGACGGACACAGACCAGGCAAAGAGAAAGAGGGCTTCGATATCGAAGATCACGAAGAGCATCGCGACCAGATAGAATTTGGCTGAGAGCCGCAAGCGGGCGCCACCTGTAGGTAGCATGCCGGACTCGAACGGTTCGTTTTTGCTGCGGCCCCAGGCTTTTGACCCGAGGAGGCTGGAAACACCGAGCATGAAGGCGCAGAGGCCGACAACGCCTAGAAGGAAAATGGCAAAGCCCCAGTTGTGGGCCATGAGTCCTGTCGCTTCGGGCATGCTGGTAATCCTTAACAGAGAGCAAAGGTCTCTGAGCTTGAAAAGAAACAAAAGCAGTGACGATATGTCGCAGCAATCAATCCAGCTGATTTTATGGCTAAACACCCGGCAAGTAAAATTCCTATGGCGAAATTTATTATAGGAATAAGGACATAGCGAGCCTAAACCCCCCCACAGGCCTTGCGGCTCGGGCATTAGCCGGCATTTCGTCAATYATGTTTTGTAGGGAATGTAACGAACATTGTTCACGCTAAATGATAATCAATATTGTTTGACTTGGTTTTTAAACTGCTTGTCCGTCGGATACTCGGGAAGTTGTCTTATATGAGCGTTACAGCAAGTAGCGCCAGTGAGCGTTTTAGCGGATCTTTCTGACAGTCGTACCGCTCTGGATCAATGTTTTTCCGGTCGCCGCTTTCCCATGTGGGAGCGAGCTTGCTCGCGATGGCGGTGTGTCAGACACAGCATCTTTGCCCGAAGGATCGCTATCGCGAACAAGCTCGCTCCCACAGGGTTTGGCGGTGCTGATTAAATCGCAGGCAAAAAAACGCCCCGAACCAGTCGGGGCGTCAGATGTGCAGCGCTGCGGTTAGCTTTCTATTCGGTCCGCAGCGGCTGATGTCTCAGTCGAAGCAGATCAGTGGAACTGTTCTTCTTCGGTCGAACCGGTCAGCGCGGTTACCGAGGACGAGCCACCCTGGATCACGGTGGTCATGTCGTCGAAGTAGCCGGTGCCCACTTCCTGCTGGTGAGCCACGAAGGTGTAACCCTTGGCGGCGTCAGCGAATTCCTGCTCTTGCAGTTTCACGTAGGCAGTCATGTCGTTGCGGGCGTAGTCGTGCGCCAGGTTGAACATGCTGTGCCACATGTTGTGAATGCCAGCCAGGGTGATGAACTGGTGCTTGTAGCCCATGGCGGACAGTTCGCGCTGGAACTTGGCGATGGTCGCGTCGTCCAGGTTTTTCTTCCAGTTGAAGGAAGGCGAGCAGTTGTAGGACAGCAGTTGGTCCGGGTATTCCTTCTTGATCGCTTCAGCGAAGCGACGAGCCTCGTCCAGGTCCGGCTTGGCGGTTTCGCACCAGATCAGGTCGGCGTACGGAGCGTAGGCCAGGCCGCGAGCGATGGCCTGGTCGAGACCGGCGCGAACCTTGTAGAAACCTTCCTGGGTACGTTCGCCAGTCACGAATGGCTGGTCGTACGGGTCGCAGTCGGACGTCAGCAGGTCGGCGGCGTTGGCGTCGGTACGGGCCAGGATGATGGTCGGAGTGCCGGCAACGTCAGCAGCCAGGCGAGCAGCGGTCAGCTTCTGTACGGCTTCCTGGGTAGGAACCAGTACCTTGCCGCCCATGTGGCCGCATTTCTTCACGGAAGCCAGCTGGTCTTCGAAGTGAACGCCGGCGGCGCCTGCTTCGATCATGCTCTTCATCAGCTCGTAAGCGTTCAGTACGCCGCCGAAACCGGCTTCAGCGTCAGCCACGATTGGCKCGAAGTAGTCGATGTAGCCAGCGTCGCCCGGGTTCTTGCCGGCTTTCCACTGGATCTGGTCGGCACGACGGAACGAGTTGTTGATGCGCTTGACCACGGTTGGAACCGAGTCCACCGGGTACAGCGACTGGTCCGGGTACATCGATTCGGCGGAGTTGTTGTCCGCAGCCACTTGCCAGCCCGACAGGTAGATCGCCTGGATGCCGGCTTTGACTTGTTGTACAGCCTGGCCGCCGGTCAGGGCGCCCATGCAGTTGACGAAATCTTTCTCAGGACGGAAGGCCGGCTTGGCACCCTGGGTCACCAGGTTCCACAGCTTCTCGGCGCCCATTTTTGCAAAGGTGTGCTCAGGTTGAACCGAGCCACGCAGGCGGACGACGTCAGCAGCGGAGTAAGTGCGTGTCACGCCTTTCCAGCGCGGGTTTTCAGCCCAGTCTTTTTCGAGGGCTGCAATTTGCTGTTCGCGTGTCAGTGCCATGGGAGATAAACCTCGTCGCGTCTTTATGAAAAGTTGTTCTGCGGTGGAAAATTCCTGCGCTCGCTGACCAGAAGCTTAAGCGGTCAAGTCGGATTCGGCGGGGAGGGCGACGGGATGAACGATCGGCTCGAGGGGAAGTGAGCAGGTAAAGGCGAACTGCGGGCGCATTCGGGCGTCGTGGGCCTTGGTGCGAACAACAGTGTGGTGCCGGGTTACCTATTACGCTTCCGTCCCTCGGGACAACTTCGTTCCAGTCGACAACCTCGTCAAACACACCTTGTGGGCGGTACAGACACGAAGCGGTTCGCGGGGGTAGGTTGCGAACATCGCCTCGAAGGCCCTTGCCAGGGCCTCTGATTAGCGGGAGCGAGGCCATCATGCCTTCGCTTTTTTGGCTCGTCAAACGTTTTGTAGTGCTTTTTTTATGGCACTACATCTTTGGTCTAATACGACTCGTCAGTCAGTTTTTGGTGCTTTAGTCCAAGGTGTCGACTTTCACCCGCAGTGTCATGTCGTTGCGGCTCTGGGTCGAGTAGCTGTGGGTCTGGCCCTGTTTGTCGGCCTGGGTCTGGCCATTGACCCCGRCCAGCAGGATCCACTCACCGAGGTGACCGGTGACGGTTGTGTCGGTGCTTTGTACGTTCACTACATCGGGACGTTCCTGGCTCATGCGGTCACGGTTGGTACTGATCGACAGGTGAACGATGTCGCCGGTGACGTTTGCCGTGACGTAGAAACCCTGGGTGACGTTGCGATACTCGGTCTGGCTGCTGTAACCGCCATAGGAATCGCTTTGGCTGCTGGTGATCGGCACGCTCTGGCCGACCTGGATCAGTGCCGGTGCGCCTTCGCTGGCCTGCACTTGCTGAATGCCGCCGTCGCGACTGTCGGTGCTGTAGTTGATGATGCGGGTCTGGCCGGGCTTGGCACCGTTCAYCGAGTAACCCTGGTCGCCCTGGAAGTTGTTGTCGCTGGTGTCGACGGTAATCAACAGGCGCTTGGGTGCAGTGTCGAGTTGCGAAAGGAGGGCTTTAAGTTCGTCGATCTTGCGCTGATCGGCGTTGACGATGAGTTGATTGCCGTAGGCGCTGACCTGGCCTTCCTTGCCGATGAAGTCCTGCGCCACCGGTAGCAGGTCCGCGCTGGTGTGGTACTGGAGGGAGACGATTTCTGTGGCTGCCATCACCGAAAAACTGCAGCCGAGCAGCAGGGTGGTGAGCAGGGTGCGTAGGGACATATCCGTTATCTCCGCCAACTTGAGTTGATGATAGTGCCAGTTTGTCGGCCTGGAGTGGCGCTAGTTGAATCGTAGGCAGCAAAACGCCCCGGCATCGTGAGATGTCGGGGCGTTTTGTGGTGTGCTTCAGGGCCTCATCGCGAGCAGGCTCACTCCTGCAAGGTCTAGCGC
>NZ_JBGCUL010000103.1:0-9973 GCF_054177685.1 Pseudomonas sp. P5_A2_2 | reverse complement strand
AAACACCGCAGCAAACTCCTCACCGCCAATGCGCCCGAAAAGGTCGTCACGGCGCAACGCTGCGCGGCCGCTTTCGGCAATGCGTTGCAGCACGTTGTCGCCTTCCTGGTGACCGTAGGTGTCGTTGATGATTTTGAAGTCATCGATGTCCAGCATCAGAAACGACAGCGGCTCGCCCTTGTTTCGGGCGTGTTCGAACTCGCGTTGAGCGCATTCGAAGAAATGCCGGCGATTGCTGCTCTGGGTCAGGGCGTCGGTGGTGGCCAGGCGATGCAGCTCGGTTTCCATCTGCTTCTTGTCGGTGATGTCTTCGGCGATGCCGAAGATGATCACCGGTTGCCCCGGCTCGGCCTGGCGGTTGATGTAGCATTTGTCGCTGAGCCAGCGCATCTGGCCSTSGGCRKCRRTGATKCGRTAYTCGCGRTCTTCCACSGCGCCTTTGTCCAGCACTTCGGCCAGGCTGCGTTCGGCATAGTCCAGGTCRTCGGGRTAGATGYTGTCGCGCCATTGATTGCAGTCSGCCAGCAGTCGATCGGCTGAACGGCCAAAGATCCGTTCATAGGCGGGGCTGACGTAAAGCACCTGGCGGGTTTCCCAATCGAATGCCCACAGCACCGCGTTGACGCTCGCCAGCAAGGTGTTGAGCAACTGTTCGCGTTCGCTCAGACGTGCGACTTCGCCTTGGGCGTGCATCAGCGCCATCAGGGTCTGCGCGGCCTCGGGCCAATGTGACGGAGATGAGTCTTGCAGGTTTTTTTGGGCCATCGACACAAATCTCAAAGGGCATGCCGCGTGTTCAATGGCGGCCAACACCAAGCCCGCCGGGGGATGGCGAAGTGTCTTTGAGATTGGGCTTTTTAGATGAAGTTCCCGCCTTTTGTGGCGAAGGAGAGGTCTCCCGCCGGGCGGTACTGATGACGCGATTTTGCGGTCAGACCACAAACCCATGTGGGAGCGAACCTGCTCGCTCCCACAGGTTTTGTGGTTCAGGCGGCGGCAGGACGCAAGGAGTAGGTCTTCAACTGATCGGCGAAGTCGCGCAGCGATTGAATCCCGCTGGCTTCGGCTTCGTGTACCCAGTCCTTGATGGCCGCCAGCATGTCGTGGCCATTTGAGCTGGTCTTGACCCAGATCTGCTGCAGGGCCAGGCGTTTCTCGTAAATTACCTTCAGCGCCTGACTGTGCTCGAGCATGTTCTGGATGCGTACATGGTGTTTGTCATCCAGCAGGCTGGTCTCCCGCGAAAGCAGGCGTTTGGCCCGGTGGAACTGGTGACGTACCGAGTGATCGACCTTTTCCAGCTCTTGCTTGACCAGCGGGCCGATCACCAGTTTTCGGTACTGGGCCATGATCTGGAAGCGGTTGTTGAGGATCGCCATGGCGGTGTCCATGTCCAGGTTGCCCTTGCCTTCGACGCGATGGGCGATCGGCGCGACCCGTTGAACCTTGGCCAGGCGCAGGAAGCTGAAGACTTGAATCCACGCCCAGCCCAGGTCGAATTCCCACTTCTTCACCGACAGTTTTGCCGAGTTAGGGTAGGTGTGATGGTTGTTATGCAGTTCTTCGCCGCCAATCAGGATGCCCCACGGCACCAGGTTGGTCGCCGCATCGCGGCATTCGAAGTTGCGGTAGCCGATGGCATGACCCAGGCCATTGACCACGCCGGCGGCCCATACCGGGATCCACATCATCTGGATGGCCCAGATGGTGATGCCAATGGTGCCGAACAGCAGCAGGTCGATAACGCCCATGATCGCGATGCCCAGCAGCGGATAGCGGCTGTAGAGGTTGCGCTCGATCCAGTCTTCGGGGCAGTTCTTGCCGTAGATGCGCAGGGTCTCGGGGTTTTCCGCTTCGGCGCGGTACAACTCGGCGCCTTTGCGCAGCACCGTGGACAAACCCTTGATGACCGGGCTGTGCGGGTCATCGACGGTTTCGCATTTGGCGTGATGCTTGCGGTGGATGGCGGTCCACTCGCRGGTGTTCTGCGCCGTGGTCAGCCACAGCCAGAAACGGAAGAAATGCTTAAGGCCCCCATTCAGCTCCAGGGAGCGATGGGCCGAGTAACGATGCAGATAGACCGTGACGGCGATGATCGTGACGTGGGTCATYAGCAGGGTGACTGCTACCAGAGACCAGGGCGACAAGCCAAGAAAACCTTCGTACCACATAGGCTATAGGGCCCTCGATAAAGAAAAAACAGCCGTTGCATTATCACTAAGCCCACACAGAAAACCAGTCGCCCTTTCAGATAAGAGTGGCTGGATGTGTCTTTAAACTATAATCCCCACCTTTTTGTAGGGACATGGATCGCCGGATGTCTGCCACCTATCGCGATGCCTTGCGCACAGCGCTGCTCTATCTGTTGCTTTCTGTGGTTTGGCTGCAGATCAGTGGCTATTTATTAAACAGTTTCTTCGATAGCTCTGCCGAGCGACTGCGATGGCAACTGATCAACGGTTATGTTTGGGGGCTGTTCAGCGCCGGGTTGATCTTCATTGCCCGGGCGCGGCTGCTGCGGTGTCTGGGGATCGACGCCACATTGCACGAACGCAATACCAATCGCGAGCGCCTGCGCCAGGCGGCTGCTGTTTTCGACTGTACCCGCGAAGGCGTGCTGGTCACCGATCGGGAAGGCGTGATCGTCCATGTGAACCGGGCGTTCATGGAAATCACCGGTTATGGTTGTGAGGACGTGCTCGGGCAGCGCCCCAATATGTTCAAGTCCGGACGTCATCCATCTGACTTCTATCAGGTGATGTTCGCCGCGCTTGAACGCACAGGGGAGTGGAGTGGGGAAATCTGGAACCGGCGCAAAAGCGGCGAAATTTACCCACAATGGCAGACGATCCGCCTGATCCACGACGACTACGGCCGGCCGAGCCAATATGTGGCTGTGTTTTCCGATATCAGTGCAATCAAGAACTCCGAACACGAGTTGATGCACCTGGCGCACCACGATCCGCTGACCGACCTGCCGAACCGCCTGCTGTTCACCGACCGCACCGAACAGGCCCTGGCCTYGGCGCAGGTCCACAAGCGTGGCTGCGCGCTGCTGATGATCGATCTCGATCACTTCAAGATGATCAACGACAGCCTTGGGCACACCATCGGCGATCAGTTGCTCAAGGCGGTGGCCGAGCGCCTTGGCGCCATGTTCGGCCCGGGCATCACCCTGGCGCGGCTGGGTGGGGATGAGTTCGCCGTACTCGCCGAAAGTTGTCCGCAATTGGTTCAGGCCGCTGCGTTGGCCCAGCGGATCATCGACGGCCTCAAAGCACCATTCTCTATCGATGACCATCAGTTGTTCATCAACACCAGCATCGGCATCAGCCTGTTCCCCAGCGATGCCTTGAGTGTTGAGCAACTGCTGCGTAATGCCGACTCTGCGCTATTCAAGGCCAAGAGCACGGGGCGCAATGATTATGCCCTGTATACAGAAGAGCTGACGGCCCACGCCCAGCAACGGGTCGAGATCGCCTTTGAATTGCGCCGCGCCCTGGACCGGGAAGAGCTGCGGGTTTATTACCAGCCGGTTCATGACCTCAGGAGCAGTCGCCTGATTGGCGTCGAGGCGCTGGTGCGTTGGCAGCACCCGCAGCGGGGATTGGTGTCGCCGGCGGAATTCATTCCGGTCGCCGAGCGAACCGGTCTGATTGCTGAAATCGATGCCTGGGTCATGGCGCAGGCGTGCCGGCAGATGTGCCAGTGGCAGCAGAGTGGAGTGGTGCTGTCGTTCGTTGCGGTCAACGTTTCTTCGCGCCTGTTCGCCCGTCGTGAGCTGTATCGGCAGGTGGCGCAGGTCCTGCGCGAAACCGGGCTGGAGCCGGCGTTTCTGGAGCTGGAAGTGACCGAAAGCGCGGTGATGGAGGACCCGGAAGTCGCGCTGGAGCAAATRCATCGCCTGCGCGAGTTGGGGGTGCGCCTGGCCATCGACGACTTCGGCACGGGGTATTCATCGCTGCTGCGGCTCAAGCGTCTGCCGGTGCAGAAGCTGAAAATCGACCAGGGCTTCGTCGCCGGATTACCGTGGGATGAGGATGATGCGGCAATCTCGCGGGTGATCATTGCCCTGGCGCAAAGCATGGGCATGCAGGTGCATGCCGAAGGGATCGAGCAGGTCGAACAGGCGGCTTTCCTTCTCGAACAGGGATGCGATCTGGGGCAAGGCTATTGGTTCGGACGGCCGGTGCCAGCGGCGCAGCTCGATTGGATGCATGCGCCGGTGATCGGATAGGCGCAATCCCTGTGGGAGCGAGCTTGCTCGCGATAGCGGAGTAACAGTCGAGACTTCTAGAGACTGACACGCCCTCATCGCGAGCAAGCCCGCTCCCACAGGTTTTTTGGTGTGCCTGAAAGAGGGTGATTCACCTCAAGCCCTTGTCCCTTCAAGTAATCTCTTCTGGTTATATAAACATTCTTAAATAGTCTTTTTAAGAATATCTACACCTCTCTAGTATTGCTCTCACGCCGCAAGCAGTGCCGACACTGCGAGGCAACCTCTCAGTTGAAGGAGCAGCAATATGAGCGCATCCCTGCGAAGCGTCGACGGTCAAGACGAAGCCACCATCCTGCGTGAAATCCAGAGTGCCCTGCGCGACCTGCGCTTTGGCGCCGTGGAAATCACCGTGCACAACGCCCAGGTGGTGCAGATCGAACGCAAAGAAAAATTCCGCTTGCAGCAGCCGGGCAACAAACCGGGCTGAGGCGAAACAGGCACCGCGATTTCCGATATCCCATAAGAAAAAGCCAACACACCAAGAATTCCAGGAGCTTTCACCATGTCGTCGATTCGCCACTTCGCTTTGGCCGCCCTGGCCAGCGCCCTTTTTGCCGGTTCCGCGGTAGCCAAGGATTACGAGCTGCTCAACGTGTCGTACGACCCGACCCGCGAGCTGTACCAGGACTACAACGCCGAATTCATCAAGTTCTGGCAGAAGGATCATGCCGGCGACACGGTGAAAGTCCAGCAATCCCACGGCGGTTCGGGCAAACAAGGCCGGGCGGTGATCGATGGCCTGCGTGCCGACGTCGTGACGCTGGCCCTGGCCGGTGACATCGACGAAATCGCCAAGCTCGGCAAGACCCTGCCGGCGGACTGGCAAAAACGCCTGCCGGACGCCAGCACGCCTTACACCTCGACCATCGTATTCCTGGTGCGCAARGGCAACCCGAAAGGCATCAAGGATTGGGGCGACCTGGTCAAGAATGACGTCTCGGTGATCACGCCGAACCCGAAAACCTCCGGCGGTGCGCGCTGGAACTTCCTCGCGGCCTGGGCCTATGGCCTCAAAGCCAATGGCGGCGACGAGGCCAAGGCCAAGGAATACGTGCAAACCCTGTTCAAGCACGTGCCAGTGCTGGATACCGGCGCTCGCGGTTCGACCATTACCTTCGTCAACAACGGTCAGGGCGACGTGTTGCTGGCCTGGGAAAACGAAGCCTTCCTGGCCCTGAAAGAAGAGGGCGGCGCCGACAAGTTCGACATCGTCGTGCCATCGCTGTCGATTCTCGCCGAGCCACCGGTGGCGGTAGTCGACAAGAACGCCGAGAAAAAGGGCAACGAGCAGATCGCCGAAGCCTACCTCAAGCACCTGTACAGCCCGGCCGGCCAGGAAATCGCGGCGAAGAACTTCTATCGTCCACGTGACAAGGACGTGGCCGCCAAGTACGCCCAGCAGTTCCCGAAACTGGAACTGGTGAGCATCGACAAGGACTTCGGCGGCTGGAAAGCCGCACAGCCGAAATTCTTCAATGACGGCGGGGTGTTCGACCAGATCTATCAGGCGCAGTAATATTAAATAGCCATCAATGAGCCTCGAATTTCGATTCGAGGCTTTGTGCGTTCTCAACCAAGGACTTTTATGTCGCGTCGTATCTCCCCCGTCATACCCGGCTTCGGGCTGACGCTGGGCTACACCTTGGTGTACCTCAGCCTGATTGTGCTCATACCACTGGCGGCGATGTTCGTGCATGCCGCTCAACTCACCTGGGATCAGTTCTGGGCAATCATCTCGGCGCCACGGGTGCTGGCGGCGCTGAAGCTCAGCTTCGGCACCGCCCTGTGTGCCGCGATCATCAACGGCATCATCGGCACGCTGCTGGCCTGGGTATTAGTGCGCTATACCTTCCCGGGGCGCAAAGTCATCGACGCCATGATCGACCTGCCGTTCGCATTGCCCACGGCAGTGGCCGGTATTGCACTGACGGCGCTGTACACCCCTACCGGCCTGGTCGGTCAGTTTGCAGCGGATCTGGGATTCAAGATCGCCTACACCCCCCTGGGCATCACCCTTGCCCTCACTTTTGTGACACTTCCATTCGTAGTACGTACCGTACAGCCAGTATTGGCGGATATCCCCCGTGAAGTGGAAGAAGCGGCGGCGTGCCTGGGGGCAAAACCCTTGCAGGTTTTCCGTCATATCCTGCTGCCGGCACTGCTTCCGGCATGGCTTACCGGTTTCGCTCTGGCCTTTGCCCGCGGGGTCGGCGAGTACGGTTCGGTGATTTTCATTGCCGGCAACATGCCGATGAAAACTGAGATTCTGCCGTTGCTGATCATGGTCAAGCTCGACCAATACGATTACACCGGCGCTACCTCCATTGGTGTACTGATGCTGGTGGTTTCCTTCGTCCTGTTGCTGCTGATCAACTTGTTGCAGCGGCGCATCGAAACCCCATAAGGAGGCGCACCCATGTCCCAATCGTCTATTGCTGCCGCTTCCTCGAACGCTGCCCGCCGTGGCAGCGCGACTTCGCGGCGAATCCTGATCGGCCTTGGCTGGCTGATTTTTGCCCTGTTCCTGTTGCTGCCGCTGTTCATCGTGGTGTCCCAGGGCCTGAAGCTTGGCCTCGGTGCGTTTTTCACCGCGATCTTTGAGCCGGATGCGCTGTCGGCGCTGAAACTCACGGTCATCGCCGTGCTGATTTCGGTGCCGCTGAACCTGGTATTTGGCGTCAGTGCCGCCTGGTGCGTGAGCAAGTACTCGTTCCGCGGCAAGAGCATGCTGGTGACCCTGATCGACCTGCCGTTCTCGGTATCGCCGGTGATTGCCGGCCTGGTCTATGTGCTGATGTTCGGCGCCCAGGGCCTGTTTGGGCCGTGGCTTTCGGACCACGACATCCAGATCGTCTTCGCCCTGCCGGGCATCGTACTGGCGACGATCTTCGTTACCGTGCCGTTCGTGGCACGGGAGCTGATCCCGCTGATGCAGGAGCAAGGCACTCAGGAAGAGGAGGCTGCGCGCCTGCTCGGGGCCAACGGCTGGCAGATGTTCTGGCACGTCACTGTGCCCAACATCAAATGGGGCCTGATCTACGGCGTGGTGTTGTGCACCGCGCGGGCCATGGGTGAGTTCGGTGCGGTATCGGTGGTTTCCGGGCACATTCGCGGGGTGACCAACACCCTGCCGCTGCACGTCGAGATCCTCTACAACGAATACAACCACGTGGCCGCGTTCGCCGTGGCGAGCCTGTTGCTGATCCTGGCGCTCTTCATCCTGCTGCTCAAGCAGTGGAGCGAAAACCGTATTAACCGCCTGCGCGCCAGCGCCGCGGAGGAATAATTCATGTCGATCGAAGTGCGTAACGTCAGCAAGAACTTCCATGCCTTCAAGGCGCTGGACAACATCAGCCTGGACATCCAGAGCGGCGAACTCGTCGCACTGCTCGGTCCGTCGGGCTGCGGCAAGACCACGCTGCTGCGGATCATCGCAGGCCTGGAAACCCCGGATCAGGGCAACATCGTGTTCCACGGTGAAGACGTTTCCGGCCATGACGTGCGAGATCGCAACGTCGGTTTCGTGTTCCAGCACTACGCCTTGTTCCGCCACATGACGGTGTTCGACAACGTCGCGTTCGGCCTGCGCATGAAGCCGAAAAACCAGCGCCCGAGCGAAAGCCAGATCGCAACCAAAGTCCACGAACTGCTGAACATGGTGCAACTGGACTGGTTGTCGGACCGCTATCCGGAGCAACTCTCCGGCGGTCAGCGCCAGCGTATTGCCTTGGCCCGAGCGCTGGCTGTGGAACCGAAAGTGCTGTTGCTCGACGAACCCTTCGGCGCCCTTGACGCCAAGGTCCGTAAAGAGCTGCGCCGCTGGTTGGCGCGTCTGCACGAAGACATCAACCTGACCTCGGTGTTCGTGACCCACGACCAGGAAGAAGCGATGGAAGTCGCCGACCGTATCGTGGTGATGAACAAGGGTGTGATCGAACAGATCGGCTCACCGGGCGACGTCTACGAAAACCCGGCCAGCGATTTCGTCTATCACTTCCTCGGTGATTCGAACCGTCTGCACCTGGGCGAAGACAAACATGTGCTGTTCCGCCCGCACGAGGTGTCGCTGTCGCGCCATGAACTGGAAGATCACCACGCAGCGGAAGTGCGGGACATTCGTCCGTTGGGCGCGACGACGCGGGTGACGTTGAAGGTCGAAGGGCAGAGCGATCTGATCGAAGCCGAAGTGGTCAAGGATCACGACAGCCTGGTTGGATTGGCGAAGGGCGAGACGCTGTTCTTCAAGCCGAAGGTCTGGCAGAAGGTCGCCAACATTTAAAGCAAAAGCATCGCGGGCAAGTCGGATCGCCGCACCGCCGCTCCCACAGGTTTCTGGGGTGTTCACAAGTTTTGTGTTCAACACMGATCCACTGTGGGAGCGAGCTTGCTCGCGATGGCGTCTTACGCCGCAGCGTTTTTCTGACGCAGACGCACCCCACCCGCCCGCGCCTCGATCTGCTCTTTCAGGTCATGCCGCATCCCCAGCAAAAACGCCAGCTCCGCCACCACAAACAGCGGCCCGACAATCAATCCGGTCACGTCATCGACAAATGCCGGTTTGCGCCCTTCGTAGTGGTGACCGACAAACTGGATGACCCAACCGATCACGAACATCGCCACACCGCTGCCCAGCCAGACCAGCGTGCCTTGCTGTGCCAACGCATGACCTGCCCACACCGACAGACCAAGCAATACCGTCATCAACACGCCCAGGCGCAACTCCAGGCGCAGGTAAAACCACGCCGAGGCCAGTGAAACCAGCACCGCCGGCGATACCCAGGCACCACCCAGCGACCACTCAGGCCGGGACAACAGCACCGCGACGGCCACCACGATCAGCGGAATGCCGATAAAGTGCGATGCGATGTTGCGTGGGTCACGGTGGTAGGCGGCGTATTGACTGAGGTGGTCGACGAGGCTTTTCATTGTTGTTCTCCTGTGGGGTGATTGATCATGCCCCGGGGCCACTTCCCGCTCTGTCAGCCAGGCGACAATCTCTAGGAGTTTTCATGGATATGCAGGTCTGGCGTCCACGCCTGATGAGCGGTCAGTGGTTCAGCCATTTGCCTGATTCCCTACAGGATAGTCTGCTGTCGGTGGCCAGGGTGCGGCGCCTGTCGCCGGGCCAGCGGCTGTTCAAGCGTGGCGATCCGCCCTGCGGCCTGTACGCGGTGCTTGAAGGCGCGGTGCGCGTCGGTGCCGTCAGTGAGCAGGGCAAGGAAGCATTGCTGAGCCTGGTGGAGCCGCCGCACTGGTTCGGAGAAATCTGCCTGTTCGATGGCCAGCCACGCACCCACGATGCCTACGGCGTGGGCCAGTGCACGCTGCTGCACATCCCCCAGAACACCTTGCTGGCGCTGCTCGATGAGCATCCGCAGCACTGGCGGCAACTGGCATTGCTGATGAGCCAGAAATTGCGCATGACCTTCATCAACCTTGAACAACTGAGCCTGTTGCCGGCCCCTGCACGGCTGGCGCACCGCTTGCTGATGATCGCCGAAGGCTACGGCGAGACCACCCCTCCACGCCGCGTCTTGCAGCTACCCCAGGAGCAGCTGGCCGCCATGTTGTCGCTGTCGCGCCAGACCACCAACCAGATTCTCAAGGAGTTGCAGGGGCAGGGGATCATCGGGCTGAGTTACGGCGAAATTGAAATCCTCGATGCTGCCCGATTGCGGGAACTGGCTACAATCT
>NZ_JBGCUL010000102.1:0-10034 GCF_054177685.1 Pseudomonas sp. P5_A2_2 | reverse complement strand
GTACAAGGCCCCGGCCAAGTACGAGCCGATCCACATGCCAAACAACACCGCCACCGGTGTGGTCATGGGCGCACTGTTGACCGTGTTCGGTTTCGCGATGATCTGGCACATCTGGTGGCTGGCGATCGCTGGCCTGGCCGGCACCGTGATCTACTTCGTGATCCACGCGGCCCGTGATGATCAAGGCTATATGGTGCCGGTCGACGTGATCGAGCGCATCGAAGCCGAGCAGCACAAGCGTCTGGTAGCGGCAGGGAAAATCCCGGCCACCGCCACCCGTGTTGAAACCTCGTTGGAACAGGCTTAAACCATGTCGAACTTAGTGACCAATGCTGGACACACCCATGTCGATGGACATGGGCATGATGACCATCACCACGACTCGGGCGAGATGACCGTATACGGTTTCTGGCTCTACCTGATGACCGACTGCATTCTGTTTGCGTCGATCTTCGCGGCGTACGCGGTACTGGTTAACAACGTAGCGGGTGGCCCGTCGGGCCACGACATCTTCGAACTGCCATACGTACTGGGCGAAACCGCTCTGCTGCTGTTCAGTTCGATCACCTACGGCTTCGCCATGCTGGCGTTCTTCCGCGGCAACAAGAAGCAGGTCCTGGGCTGGCTGGCCATGACCTTCCTGTTCGGTGCCGGCTTCATCGGCATGGAGATCAACGAGTTCCACATGCTGATCTCCGAAGGCTACGGCCCTAGCCGCAGCGGCTTCCTGTCCGGGTTCTTCACCCTGGTCGGCACCCACGGTCTGCACGTGACCAGCGGTCTGATCTGGATGGCGATCATGATGTATCAGGTGCAGAAAAACGGCCTGACGGCGACCAACAAGACCCGTCTGAGCTGCCTGAGCCTGTTCTGGCACTTCCTGGACGTCGTGTGGATCTGCGTATTCACCGTTGTTTATCTGATGGGGACTATGTAAATGGCTAACGCAGCTCATTCCCAAAATGGCCATGACAGCCACGACGCCGGTCACGGCAGCGTCAAGTCCTACGGCATCGGTTTCATCCTGTCGGTGATCCTGACCCTGATTCCGTTCGGTCTGGTGATGTACCCGACGCTGCCGAAGTCGATCACCCTGATGATCGTCGTAGCGATGGCCRTCATCCAGGTGCTGGTGCACCTGGTGTACTTCCTGCACCTGGACCGTTCGGCCGCGCAACGAAACAACGTGATTGCGTTTGTCTTCGCCGCGATCGTGATCGTCCTGCTGGTTGGCCTGTCGTTGTGGATCATGTTCAGCATCCACACGTTCATGATGGCGAAGTGAGGTAAGTCCGCATGTCCCTCAAGCACTTTATCCAAATCACCAAACCGGGGATCATTTTCGGTAACGTGCTTTCTGTGGCAGGCGGATTTTTCCTGGCCTCCAAAGGGCATGTCGATCTGGCCATCTTCCTGGCCGCCATGATCGGCACGTCCCTGGTGGTTGCCTCCGGTTGCGTGTTCAACAACTGCATCGACCGCGACATCGACCTGAAGATGGAGCGCACCAAGAACCGGGTGCTGGTCCAGGGCTTGATCTCCCTGAAACTGGCCCTGATCTATGCGACCGTCCTGGGTGTCGCCGGCGTTGCCCTGTTGTACAAGGTGGCCAACCCGTTGGCCGCGCTGTTCGCAGTCATCGGCTTCGTGATCTATGTCGGCTTCTACAGCCTGTACCTCAAGCGCAAGTCGGTTCACGGCACGCTGGTGGGCAGTCTGTCGGGCGCCATGCCGCCGGTGATTGGTTACGTCGCGGTGAGCAACACCTTCGACATGGCCGCATTGACCCTGCTGGTGATGTTCAGCCTGTGGCAGATGCCGCATTCCTACGCCATCGCGATCTTCCGCTTCAACGATTACCTGGCCGCATCGATTCCGGTGCTGCCAGTGAAGCGCGGCATCCAGGTGGCCAAGAAGCACATCCTGATCTACATCCTGGCCTTCCTCGTGGCGACCTTGATGCTGACCTTCAGCGGCTACGCCGGCATGAGCTACCTCGCGGTCGCCGCGGCCATGGGCATGTACTGGCTGTACATGGCCTGGACCGGCTACAAGGCAGTGGATGACACGGTCTGGGCACGCAAGCTGTTCGTGTTCTCGATCTTCACCATTACCGCGTTGAGCGTGATGATGTCCCTGGACTTCAAAGTGCCGAGCGAGTTGCTGCTGACGTACGCGCCTTAAGCGTCGGATGCTGTAAAGAAAAGCCCCGCCTTCGAGAGAAGAACGGGGCTTTTTGTTGGGTGCTTTCTGCTGGACCGAGTTGCCGCCATCGCGAGCAGGCTCACTCCTACATTGGATTGAGTGCACACCGATCCCTGTAGGAGCGAGCCTGCTCGCGATGGCGGCGACGCGGACTAACAGGCGGATTCGATATCTGTCCGCTTAAGAAAAAATTGAGAAAATCCCGAAATATTAAGATTTTCTTGGCCCGCTTAAGAAAAAGTGCGCGGTCAGACCCAATATTGGGATTAGTGCGCCTGTCTGTGAACTGAAAGCCCCGCATTCAAAAGAATCGCGGGGCTTTTTCATTTACGTGCGGTTGTTACACGGTGCATTGAGCACCTTCACCACGTCGTCGATGATTGCTTTGCTCATGTCCTGCAAAAAATGCGAGGCCCAGGCGTGTCGGTCGGACTCGCGAACCATGGCGGCGTCTGAGGCGAGCAGTTTGGCGAGGTGGAGCAGGTCGGAGGCGTGGGAGAGGGCGTTGATGACCGGGACACCGGCGTTGATGCGAAACAGTGGTTCGTTAGCGAGGTAGGAGAAAGGGGTGAGGCCGATGGTTTTCAGGTCTTGGGGATTGGTCATTGAACAACTCCTATATTTCAGTGGAGCTGCTGCATTCGTTCTCAGGCGAATGGGTGGCAGCTATGCGCAGGCTGAGAACCGGGAAATATAGAAACCGGCAGACCCGAAGGTCTCCCACGCACAGCCGCCATTGCACGAACTCAGATCAAAAAGTCTGTAATCGTGTTTCGACATTGAGGCACCGATATATTACCCGGGTTCTCAGGCCCGGTCGCTGAATTGGCAGCGACGGGTCGAAGTTAGCGTGTGGCTATCGGAATGCACAATCGTGGCCTTGTGCTGGTCGGTATGTGTTTGGACACCGCAAACCCCTGTAGGAGCGAGCCTGCTCGCGATGGCGGTGTGTCTGGCGACATTGATGCTGGATGTGACGGCCTCATCGCGAGCAGGCTCGCTCCTACAGGGATAGGCGGTGGTCGATTATTTTTGGGACTTGTCCAGCAATCGGAAAAACCTTTCCCGCACCTGCACATGATCACTGTGCGCCACGTTGAACCTGAGAAACTGATTGGCATCCGCCGCCTTGCTGAGCAAGGTTCCCGGTGCCAGTACCAGGTCTATTTCCAGACCCTTTCTGGCCAGGCACTCGGCTTTGAACCCCTCTGGCAATCGCGTCCAGATGTACAACCCTTCCCCCGGTAACGACGACACCGAACACCCGGCCTCGCTCAGCCACGCGGCCACCCGGCTGTTCGACTCGTAGAGCCGGTCCACCGTGCGGCGCATGTGTTTGGCGTAGCTGCCGTCGCTGAGCATGGTGCAGATAATCTGCTCGGCCATTTCCGAGGTCATGCCGCCGCAGGCCATTTTCAGCGTCACCATCCGCGCCGCCAGCAGCGGTGACAGCACCGCGAAGCTGACGCGGCTGTTGGCGGTCAGGGTCTTGGAGAACCCGGAGATGTAAGAGACATTGTCCAGCCCGCTTGCGGCCAGGCGCGGCGTCCGGCGTTGCTGCATGTCGCAGTACAAATCGTCTTCGAGAATGTGGAAATTGTAGCGATGGCTCAGCTCCACCAAGCGGTAAACCTGCGCCGAGGTGAACGAGTGCCCGGTCGGGTTGTGCAGGGCATTGTTGGTCATGTAGAGCACGGGACGATGGGCGATCAGCAATTGCTCGAACGCGTCCAGGTCCATGCCGTCGCAGTCGCGGCGGATGGTGATGACCTTGGCGCCATGCCAGGCCAGATTGGTGTGCATCGTGAAGTAACACGGATCGTCGAGCAGCACTGTGTCGCCGGGTTTGACCAGCAGCCGCATCAGCATGTCGATGGCTTGTACGGTGTTGGCGGTGGTGATGATCTGTTCCACCGGCGCCTCGATGCCCAAGGTCGACATCTTGACCCGCAAGGCCTGGCGCAATGGCAGGTAACCGCTGGCGTTGCCGTATTCACCCATGCGTAAGGTTGTCGCGCGAAGAGTGCCGCGCACGGCTTTGAGCAATTCTTCGGCAGGCAGCCACGAGGACGGCAAAAAACCAGCCCCCGGTCGCAGCGCACCATTGTCCAGCAGCACCGCGCGGCGGACCACGCTGAGGGTGTCTTGCGGGAGCAGGTCCGGCCCGGCGTTGGCCGGCAGGGTGGTGCTGGAGCGGTGCACGTAGTGCCCGGAACCCTGGCGTGAAACCACCAGGCCCTTGGCCCGCAAGCGGTCCAGGGCGTCGACCACCGTGGACTTGCCCACGTGCATCAAGTCGGAGAGTTCGCGAATCGGCGGCAGCCTGGAGCCGTGGGGCAGGCCGCCCTGACTGATCGCCACCGTTAATTGATCGACGATCTGCTGGACCAGCGGCACACCCGGCTGGAACTCGATAGCGGCGATCACTGCTCGCTGAGCCTGCATTTTACTGGTCTCTCCGGCAGTAAAGTTCGTTTGATTCTATACGAACTTGCTCTGACCAAGACAAGCATCTCTTTCTACTATCGCTTTGGAGTGTTTTCGGATTGTCGACCTGTTGCCGGTCGTTCAGTCGCCAAGGTTCATGAGGTGCTGCATGAGTTTAGAAACGACCGCCGTCGTGGCGAAACCGGTGATCAACCTGCGGTTGTTCACCATTCGAATCATCACGGCCGTGGCGCTGTTCGCGGTGTTGGGCAAGGCCAACGTCTGGCTCGATACCGCCACCAACAGCATTCTGGCCCTGGGGTATCGGGCCTTGTTGTTACTGCTGCCGCTGACGTTGCTGGTACTCGGTCGCCGCTCCTTGAGTGTCACGCTGCTGTGTGCCGCCATGGGCCTGGTGCTGCTGGCGGTCACCCGCAACCAGGGCGTCGTCATGTTTGCCGCGGCGCTGTTTGCCTACGGCATCGCGATTGCCGGTTACCTGATCAAGAGCGAAGCGGCGCAGACCAAGGAAGGCGCGGCCTATAACCGCGTGGCCATGAACATGGGCAGCCTGTTGGCTGGCTTGATCCTGCTATCGCCGCTATTGACCCCAACCATGTTTTTTCTCGGCGCCGCCGGTTTTGTCCTGCTGTGCCTGCCCATCGCCATGGGGGCGACTTTCACCACCGAAGCCGCGGTGGCACGCCCGGCCAGCCAGGAAGGCAGCGGCTGGCGCAACAAACTGCCGTGGGTGATCGCCGGCGTCATCATGGGCATCAAGCTGTTTGGGGTGTTCTCGATCCTGCCGCAAGCGATCCTGCTCAAGACCGGCGAGTTGCCGGCCTGGTACGGCCTGATGCTGATCCTCAACAGCGCCGTGGTGGTATTCGCGCAAGTGCCGGTGATGAAACTGATCGAGAGCACCGGGCGCTTCAAGGTGTTGACGGTCATCGGGATCATCRTCGGCGGTTTTGCGGTGCTGTCTTCACCGGCTGCGTTCCACGTCGAAACCCTGGTCGGCGCACTGGTCTGGGTGGCGCTGCTGTCCATTGCCGAGTGCGCGTTCAGTCACCTCGATTACTTCTCGGTCAAGCAGAACAACATGTTCGTCAAGGAAGTGTCTTTGGGCGTCGGCGCCGGATTGACCGTGTTGATCATGCGGGTCATGCCGCCTCCCTACAACGCGCTGGTGCTGGCAGCCATAGGTGCTGGCGGGATTCTGGTCTGGTACTGGCTCAACCGTAAATCAATCGTGTCGCTGCATGACTGAGTCATCGCCGTTTCGGTTTTCACTTTGCAAGTCGGGGGTTTTATGGATACGACTTCGTGCGTAGTAGTGGTGGGGTACAACGGCAGTCGGGTTCACGATATCCAGAAGCTGCGCGATCTGTGCAAGTCGCTGTACAACGCCAGGCTGATCCTGCTGGTCGAGCAGGTTCAGCCCCAGGACGATCAGGTCGCTGATCACGTTTGCAGTACATCGCTGGCCGAGAAAGACGTACCGGCCTCTCTCGAACTGGTGGTCGGTTGCCTGAATGCCGATTGCTGGAAACTGATCGGCGTGCTGCCGTTTTCGGATCGCGGCGTGCTGCTCGGTGCGGCGCTGGCCAGCCATTTCGGCCTGCCCGGCATTACCCCGGCCGAGGCGCGAGCGGGGTTGGACAAACAGGTTTTCCGCCAACTCGAAGCGACTGCCACTGCGGCACCCGAGGATTACCGGCCGATCGTTTCCACCCGGATCGAGAGCCTGCCGGAACTGCGTCAGCGCGTGATCGAACTGGGTGGCAAGGCGTTCATCAAGCCTGCCTGCGAAGGTGCCAGCCGCGGCTGCCGGGTCATTCGGCACCCATCCGAATGCGACGAGGCATGGCAGGCCCTCAAACCCTATCGCGAGGGCGGCATCGTGCTTGAAGAACTGATCCAGAACGCCCGTGAATACAGCTGGGACCATGTTGCGGGAAGTACCTGGATCACCGAAAAAACCACCACCGATGGCGCCTACCGCGCCGAGATCCAGCAAGTGGTGCCCGCGCCCTTGGCGGCGGACGCACAAGCGCGGCTGATGGCCGCCGGTCGACACATGGCGGGGCTGGTGTCGCAGGACAACGGAGCCTGGCACAACGAAGTTTTCCACAGGGCCAATCACCGCACTTCGGCCGTGGAAACCAACATGCGCCCCGGTGGCATGCACATCTGGGACCTGGCCCGTAAGGCGTTCATCGACTTCGACCCGTGGGAGCGCTGGGTCCGCTGGGCCGTGGAAGGCTACATCGCCAACCATGATCCAGTTCCACGCGGTTACTGCGGCATACGCCTGTTGCGAGCGAACACCGGCGGCATCCTGCGGGACATACCGGACATCCAGGCCCTGGCCCGGTCGCTGAACATCGAATTGGTGGAAGCGGTGCTGACCAAGCGCATTGGCGATTCGGTCAGCGCACTGGTGAAAGACAACTTCTCGTTCATCGGCCACATCGTGTTGTTCAACGAGCAGTACGAACGCCTCAGCCTGGACCTGACGCGTCTGGCCGAGGCCATTGAATCAAGGGTCGGGATCTCCAGCCTGGCAGCACCGGCGAGGGCTGTGGGCTGAGTCGTGGATCAAGCAGCAGCGATCGATGTTTTTTGCAGTATTGATCAAGAGGGTTACGTAAATGAATGCACACATGACCTGTGATGAGCGTTTCATCGCTCTGGCACGGGAATTCAACTATGACATCTACGGCGAGAACACCGCTGGCGGACATTACGCGCCGCTGATTCGTCATCACGATGAACTGTATATCAGCGGTCTGGTGCCGCGCATGAACGGCAAAATCCACTATCCGGGGCGGGTCGGACTGGACCTAGACATGGCGGATGCGCAAGCGGCCGCCAGTATCAGTGCGATGCGCGGATTGGCGCTGATCGTTGATGCCATTGGTTCGCTGGACAAGATCAAGTCGTTGATTCGGGTCACGGTGTATGTGAGATCCACGGAAGATTTTGTCGACCTCAGTGAAGTCGCCAATGGCGCATCGGATGTTTTCAGTCACGTACTGGGAGATGCCGGGAAACATACACGCACTACAGTCGGTGTTTATCAGTTGCCGAAAAATGCGGCGATTGAAGTTGATATGATCGTGGCGTTGCGACCGTCGGTGTTATAAATGAAGTTGTTCGGCTTTACACTGTTGAAGGGTTCGCCTAAGGTCGGGTAACTCAATTCGGCAGAATAAGTTGGAAGCAGAAGATGACTAACGTTCAGGGTGCGTTTTTTTCATATAAGGATTTTCGCCAGAGTCTGGATCGGCAGCCGATCAAACCTCGCGTATGGAAAGGCGCCGAACTTAGCGATATGCGCCAGATTCTTGAGGCCAGCGACGTCGATATTATTGCGCTGGCCCACGATAATACTCTCGAAGGTTGCCAACTGACGCCCGGCATGGCGGTGTCCATGCAATGGCTGGTGCCGGGTTCAACACTCGATGGTCATGCCCATGCCTGGTGGCATCTGTTCGTCATCCAGTGCGGCAGCGGCGTCTTGTCACTGGGCGATGCAGACGAGGTAATCGTCGGCCCCGGGGATGTATTGCTGGTACCGGCCTGGACCCGTCACGGCTTCGTCAACACCAGCGCCACCGAGCCGCTGGCAATGCTCAACCTCAGCAACATGCCGCAGATGGCATTGCTCTCCAACCACGCCGACAACGTTGGGCTGATCCCCCGCCCGCTGTAATTTCCTTTCTGCTGCACACCAGGGAGTCCGCATACGCTGACTCCCTTTTTTGGTTTTTGCGCACCTGAAAAATGCCCTCTGGCGATTTGACACTCTGATTTCTGTATCGATAGAAATAGATAATTTCTGTATCTGTTCAGCGCTTAAGCAACTTACTACGATCGCTTCACATGCAACGGATTAATGTGTTTAGTGCAAATGGAGTGTTCTATGGGAAGTGCGAAGTTAAAGCTGTATCTGGGGGCGGACTATGTCAGTGCCTTTGCCATGTCGGCTTTTGTGGCTTTAAAGGAAAAGCAACTTTCCTTTGATCTGGTAACGCTGGACTTGAAGTCGCGTGAAAACTATCTGGAAAGTTACCGCGATCTATCGCTGACGTGCAAAATTCCTGTGTTAGTTCACGAAGGTTTTGCGCTGTCGGAATCCTCAGCCATTGCCGAGTATCTGGAAGAACTCGCTCCTGCTTCAAAAAGAATTTACCCGCAAGACATCAAGCAGCGTGCCCGTGCCCGTCAACTGCAGGCCTGGCTGCGCAGCGATCTGCTGGTGGTGCGCAAAGAGCGTCCGTTTGATCTGGTGTATTTCGGCAAGAAGGACACGCCGCTGTCCGACGAAGCCCGGGCTGCTACCGACCGTCTGTTCCATGTGGCCGACCGTTTGCTGGAAGAGGGCGCCGAGCATCTGTTCGGTGACTGGAGCATTGCCGACACTGACCTTGCAATCATGCTCAACCGACTGGTTGCCAACGGCGATCCGGTGCCGGCACGGCTCGCGGCGTATGTGCGTCGCCAGTGGGATCGCGACAGCGTCCGGGCGTGGATGGACATAGAGCGCAAAGCGCCGGCCATCGCCTAACAACACTCAGGGCAATCACCAGGAGCGCGGCCATGCAAGGACTGTCGGAGCACGAACGCTACAAACCCTATAACTCGCGCACCATCCGCGACTCACCCTACTGGCACAAGCTGACGCCGGCATTGCAGGAGGCCATGACCGTGGTGGCCCGGGTCATGCCGTTTCGCACCAACGAATACGTGCTGGGCAAGCTGATCGACTGGAACAACATTCCGGACGATCCGGTTTTCCGCATGACCTTTCCCCACAAGGACATGTTGCTGCCGGAGGAGTATGCCTCGCTCAAGCAACTGATCGAGCTGGATGACAGCGCGGCGATCAAGCGTCGGATCGAGGCGATCTGGCGGCGCATGAACCCGCATCCGGCCGGGCAGTTGACCCACAACGGTGTCACCCTCAATGGCAAAGTCCTGCCGGGCATCCAGCACAAGTACCGCGAGACCGTGCTGTTTTTCCCTGGTGCCKGGCAGACTTGTCACGCGTACTGCACTTTCTGTTTTCGCTGGGCGCAGTTCATTGGCGAAGAAGAACTCAAGTTCAACGCCCGTGAATCCCGGGAGCTGGTCAATTACCTGAAGGTGCACACCGAAGTGACCGACGTGCTGATTACCGGCGGCGACCCGATGATCATGAACACCCGCTCGCTGGCCGGTTACATCGAGCCGCTGCTGGAGTTGCCACACCTGAAGAACATCCGCATCGGCACCAAATCCGTGGCGTACTGGCCGCAGCGTTTTGTCAGCGACCAGGATGCGCCCGAACTGCTGGAGCTGTTCCGACGCATCGTCGCGGCGGGGAAAAACCTGTCGATCATGGGTCACTACAACCA
>NZ_JBGCUL010000101.1:0-10153 GCF_054177685.1 Pseudomonas sp. P5_A2_2 | reverse complement strand
GGGATGTGGGTGAGGGCGCGGTCGCTGTTTCAGGTAGGAACAGTCGTCGGTTTGCTGCGGTTCTTGTTGATGGTCGGGCCGGAAGCTGCGAAGTGCGGGGTAAGCACGGGGCCGGCGAGGCTTGGGTAAGCGCTTCGATTATAGAAAGGTGGCTAACGATCGAACAAGAGGCTTGAGTCGCCACGGAAAGCTGCGTTGACCTTTAGATAACCACAGGCATCGAGCTGGTCTGCCAGATCAGCACCCGCGTGACACGATTGTCCTCGGTCTCGAGAATTTCCAGGCGGTAGCGGCCGATCTTCAGGCACACCGCGCTTTCGGGAATGGTTTCCAGGGCCTCGGTGACCAAGCCGTTCAGGGTTTTCGGGCCATCGCTGGGCAGGTGCCAGCCGAGGCTCTTGTTCAGCTCGCGAATGGAGGCGGCACCGTCGATCACCAGGCGTCCGTCGGCTTGCGGATGAATGTGCGGATTGTCCACGCTGTGCTGGCTTTCGAACTCACCGACGATTTCTTCGAGAATGTCTTCCAGGGTGACAATGCCCAGCACTTCGCCGTATTCGTCGACCACCATGCCCAGGCGCCGCTGCTGCTTATGGAAATTGAGCAGTTGCAACTGCAACGGGGTACTTTCCGGCACGAAGTACGGCTCGTGACTGGCCGCCAGCAACGCTTCCCGGGTCAGGCTCGCATCGGGCAGCAAGTGCAGGATGTGTCGGGTGTTGAGGACGGCTTCGACCTGGTTGATATCACTGTGGAACACCGGCAGGCGAGTACGTCTGTTGTGGCGCAATTGCTCGATGATTTCTTCGATGGGGTCATCGAGATTGATGCCGTCCACGTCGCTGCGCGGTACCAGGATGTCATTGACGGTAATGTTGTCCAGCGCGTGGATGCCTGGCAGCGGGTGAGGGCGGCTTACGGTTTCGGAGGGCGCATGCCGCTCCTTCAGCGTTTCGTCGTCACTCTGCTGTACTACTTTGGCTTTACGGGCGAACGGTYGCATCAGCAATTGACTGATGCTGTTGAGCAACCATGCCGCGGGATAGATGATTTTCAGCGGCACGCGCAACAGATTGTTGCCCTGGGCCAGGATCGCATCCGGATAGCGGGTGGCGAGCGCTCGGGGCAAATAGTCGGAAAACACCAGCAAAATGGCGCCCGCCCCAAGGCAAGCGACCCACGGGCCGTTCTCGGCCCAGGTAAAAATTGCCAGCAAGGTGCTGATGACTACCACGAGTGCACGGCAGAGGGTGTTGCAAAAAATCAGGCTGGCCAAGGGGAAGCTGAGTTTCGCCACCGGTTTGTCGCTGGAACGCGTTGCGGTGCGCTGGGCCAGTAAATGCTGGTGCGCCGCTTCGATGGCGGTAAACAGTCCCGACCATAAAATCAGCAGGGTCACTACCGCGAGCATCGGCCCTATGGGCAAGTCGTCCATTAATGCCGCCCGTCAGATATGCAGGATGTATTCACGAACCAGTTTGCTGCCGAAATACGCCAGCATCAGCAGGCAAAAACCGGCCAGGGTCCAGCGAATCGCTTTGTGCCCGCGCCAGCCGAGGCGATTGCGTCCCCACAGCAGCACGCTGAAAACGACCCAGGCCAGGCAGGCCAGCAGGGTTTTGTGCACCAGATGCTGGGCGAACAGGTTTTCGACGAACAGCCAGCCGGAAATCAGCGACAGCGACAACAGCGTCCAGCCGGCCCAGAGGAAACCGAACAGCAGGCTTTCCATGGTTTGCAGTGGCGGGAAGTTCTTGATCAGCCCGGATGGGTGCTTGTGCTTGAGCTGATGGTCTTGAACCAGCAGCAGCAAGGCCTGGAACACCGCGATAGTGAACATGCCGTAGGCCAGAATCGAAAGCAGGATGTGGGCGAGGATGCCCGGCTCCTCATCGATGACCTGTACCGTGCCGGCGGGAGCAAAATGCGCCAGCATCACGGTAAGGGCGCCAAGCGGGAACAGCAGGACCAGCAGGTTCTCCACAGGAATCCGCGAGCAGGCCAGCAGGGTCAATGCGATGACCGCTACGGCAATCAGGCTGGCGGCACTGAAGAAGTCCAGGGCCAGGCCGCCCGGGGTCAGCAGGTGGGTGAGCAGGCTGGCGCTGTGGGCCAATACGGCGAGCACGCCGAGCATGACCAGCAGGCGTTTGTTGACCTTGGCGCCGGAAGCCAGGCGAGTGCCCTGATATATGGTCGCAGCGGCATACAAGCAGGCGGCGGCGAGGGTAGTAAGCAAGCTGGGTGACAAGGGGAGCATAAATCCTGTTAGGCAAGCCCGAAAGTCGCTGAGTTTGGCATAGAACCCCTGCCACACGAAAGACCGCGCAAGCCGACAGCGAGGTGTCCGCCAGCCACAGTCTTCGCTATAATCCGCGACCTGCCCACGCCGCAGGCTCGCCGAGCACACGTTTAGTCCGGTCCGGGCCGCCATTATCCCGGTCTACACAGGGCCTGAAAGGATCGCGCAATGTTTGAAAACTTAACCGACCGTCTCTCGCAGACGCTGCGCCATGTCACCGGCAAGGCCAAGCTGACTGAAGACAACATCAAAGACACCCTGCGCGAAGTGCGCATGGCGTTGCTCGAAGCCGACGTCGCCCTGCCGGTGGTCAAGGACTTCGTCAATTCGGTCAAGGAACGTGCCGTAGGCACCGAGGTGTCGCGCAGCCTGACGCCGGGCCAGGCCTTCGTGAAGATCGTCCAGGCCGAACTTGAAAGCCTGATGGGCGCGGCCAACGAAGATTTGAACCTGAGCGCCGTGCCGCCAGCRGTCATCCTGATGGCCGGTTTGCAGGGCGCCGGTAAAACCACTACCGCCGGCAAACTCGCGCGCTTCCTTAAAGAGCGCAAGAAGAAGTCGGTCATGGTCGTGTCCGCCGACGTTTACCGTCCCGCGGCGATCAAGCAGCTGGAAATGCTCGCCGGTGAAGTCGGCGTTACCTTCTTCCCGTCCGACCTGAGCCAGAAGCCGGTCGAGATCGCGCAAGCGGCTATTAAGGAAGCAAAGCTAAAATTCATCGACGTGGTCATCGTCGATACCGCCGGTCGCCTGCACATCGATGAAGAGATGATGGGCGAGATCAAGGCACTGCATGCCGCGATCAACCCGGTCGAAACCTTGTTCGTGGTCGACGCCATGACCGGCCAGGACGCCGCCAACACGGCCAAGGCCTTCGGCGATGCATTGCCGCTGACCGGTGTGATCCTGACCAAGGTCGACGGCGACGCCCGTGGCGGTGCCGCGCTGTCGGTGCGTGCCATCACCGGCAAGCCGATCAAGTTCATCGGTATGGGCGAGAAGAGCGAAGCGCTCGATCCGTTCCATCCTGAACGTATCGCCTCGCGCATCCTCGGCATGGGCGACGTGCTCAGCCTGATCGAGCAGGCGGAGGCGACGCTCGACAAGGACAAAGCCGACAAGCTTGCTAAAAAGTTGAAGAAGGGCAAGGGCTTCGACCTCGAAGACTTCCGCGATCAGCTGCAACAGATGAAAAACATGGGCGGCCTCGGCGGGCTCATGGACAAGCTGCCGAACATGGGTGGCGTGAACCTGGCGCAAATGGGCAACGCCCAGGGCGCGGCAGAAAAGCAATTCAAGCAGATGGAAGCCATCATCAACTCCATGACCCCGGCCGAGCGCCGCGACCCTGAGATGATCAGCGGTTCGCGCAAGCGTCGGATCGCCATGGGTTCCGGCACCCAGGTGCAGGACATCGGCCGCTTGATCAAGCAGCACAAGCAGATGCAGAAGATGATGAAGAAATTCTCCGCGAAAGGCGGAATGGCCAAGATGATGCGCGGCATGGGCGGAATGTTGCCCGGCGGCGGTATGCCGAAAATGTAAAGAATCCGCGCCGGCCATCAGGTCGGCGCTGCCCCACACGGACGTGGGATACACAGCAAACCCGCACTTGGCGGGAGCTGATCGGCCGTTTTCAACGACGGCTCTATAGCAAATCTGCATGGCGGCCGATAGACCGCCGGAAAAAGTCATTTGCAAAAGTCCGGATATTCCTTAGAATATGCGGCCTTTCGGGCACCCATGCCCGCTGTGCCTTTAGATTTGCAGCACCGACTACAGGAACGATGTTCACATGCTAACAATCCGTCTTGCCCTTGGCGGCTCCAAAAAGCGCCCGTTTTACCACTTGACCGTAACCGACAGCCGCAACCCGCGCGACGGTTCGCACAAGGAACAGGTTGGCTACTTCAACCCTGTTGCCCGTGGTCAGGAAGTTCGTCTGTCCGTGAACCAAGAGCGCGTAGCCTACTGGCTGAGCGTTGGTGCACAACCTTCTGAGCGCGTTGCTCAGTTGTTGAAGGAATCTGCTAAGGCTGCGGCCTGAGCAATATGAACGCGACGCCAGCCATTGCTGATGATTTGATCGTTATCGGCAAGATTTATTCTGTTCACGGCGTTCGCGGCGAAGTGAAGGTGTACTCCTTTACTGATCCGATTAAAAACCTGCTGGACTACAAAACCTGGACGCTCAAGCGTGACGGTAATGTAAAGCAGGTAGAGCTGGTCAGCGGACGCGGGAACGACAAATTCCTGGTCGCAAAGCTCAAGGGTCTCGATGATCGCGAAGAAGCTCGTCTTCTGGCCGGTTATGAGATCTGCGTGCCGCGCAACCTGTTCCCTGAACTGACCGACGGCGAGTACTACTGGTACCAGCTGGAAGGTCTCAAGGTCATCGACACTCTCGGGCAACTGTTCGGGAAAATCGATCACCTGCTGGAGACCGGCTCGAACGATGTCATGGTGGTCAAGCCTTGCGCTGGCAGCCTGGATGATCGCGAACGCCTGTTGCCCTATACGGAGCAATGCGTGTTGGCCATCGACCTGGCAGCAGGCGAGATGAAGGTGGATTGGGACGCGGATTTCTAACGTGGCTAACTTGCGCGTAGAAGTGATCAGTCTGTTTCCCGAGATGTTTTCCGCCATCAGCGATTACGGCATCACCAGTCGGGCGGTGAAACAGGGGCTCTTGCAGCTCACCTGTTGGAATCCGCGAGACTACACGACGGATCGACATCACACTGTGGACGATCGCCCGTTTGGCGGTGGTCCGGGCATGGTGATGAAGATCAAGCCCCTGGAAGATGCTCTGGTTCAGGCCAAGGCAGCAGCCGGGGAGGCGGCGAAGGTAATTTACCTGTCCCCCCAAGGCCGTCAACTGACTCAGTCGGCGGTACGCGAGTTGGCGAATCTGGATGCATTGATCCTGATTGCCGGCCGCTATGAAGGCATTGACGAGCGTTTTATTGATGCTCATGTCGATGAAGAGTGGTCGATTGGCGACTATGTACTGTCTGGCGGCGAGCTGCCGGCGATGGTCCTGATCGATGCGGTTACACGACTGCTGCCTGGAGCTTTAGGGCATGCGGACTCCGCCGAGGAAGATTCCTTTACGGATGGTTTGCTGGATTGCCCGCACTACACCCGACCGGAGGTGTATGCGGATCAGCGTGTTCCCGACGTATTGCTAAGTGGCAATCACGCGCACATCCGGCGTTGGCGTTTACAGCAGTCCCTTGGTCGGACCTTTGAACGACGCGCCGATCTTCTGGAAAGCCGCTCGCTTTCTGGAGAAGAGAAGAAGCTGCTCGAGGAATACATCCGCGAGCGGGACGATAGTTAACAACGTATCGATGGTAGATCCGACGATTTACCTTAGGAGCACAGCATGACTAACAAAATCATCCTTGCACTCGAAGCAGAGCAGATGACCAAAGAGATCCCTACCTTTGCCCCGGGCGACACCATTGTCGTTCAGGTGAAAGTGAAGGAAGGCGACCGTTCGCGTCTGCAAGCGTTCGAAGGTGTTGTTATCGCCAAGCGTAACCGCGGCGTAAACAGTGCATTCACCGTTCGTAAAATCTCCAACGGTGTTGGCGTAGAGCGTACTTTCCAGACCTACTCCCCGCAAATCGACAGCATGGCTGTCAAGCGTCGCGGTGACGTACGTAAAGCCAAGCTGTACTACCTGCGCGACCTGTCGGGTAAAGCAGCTCGCATCAAGGAAAAACTGGCTTAAGTCCAGCTTCCGATGCAAAAAAAAGCAGCCTGCGGGCTGCTTTTTTGTTGTCTGCGATTTATCTTCCCTGGCCGTATTGCCGGTCTTGCCTGAGCCTTTATGCCTGCCATTGATCATCCCCTGATTGACCAGTTTCTCGACGCTCTTTGGCTGGAGAAAGGTCTCTCCGAAAACACTCGAGACGCCTATCGCAGTGACCTCGCGCTGTTCAACGGTTGGTTGCAGGAGAATGGGCTGGAGTTGATCAACGCCGGGCGCGAGTTGATCCTTGATCATCTGGCCTGGCGTCTGGAGCAAAACTACAAGCCCCGTTCCACTGCTCGATTTCTCTCGGGTGTGCGTGGCTTTTATCGCTACTTGCTACGGGAAAAGTTGATTACAGTCGATCCGACGTTACGCGTCGATATGCCGCAACTTGGCAGGCCGTTGCCAAAATCCTTGTCGGAAGCAGACGTGGAAGCGCTGCTGAAGGCGCCGGATCTGAGTGAAGCCATCGGTCAGCGCGACCGCGCCATGCTCGAAGTGCTTTACGCTTGCGGCTTGCGGGTGACCGAGCTGATCAGCCTCACCCTGGAACAGGTCAATTTGCGCCAGGGCGTGTTGCGGGTGATGGGTAAGGGCAGCAAGGAGCGACTGGTGCCAATGGGTGAGGAGGCGATTGTCTGGGTCGAGCGCTACATGCGTGATGCGCGCAGTGAACTGCTGGGCGGGCGTCCCAGCGATGTGTTGTTTCCCAGTCAGCGTGGCGAGCAGATGACCCGCCAGACCTTCTGGCACCGGATCAAGCATCAGGCCAAGGTGGCGGGGATCGGCAAGTCACTGTCGCCACACACCTTGCGTCATGCCTTCGCCACGCACCTGCTCAACCACGGTGCAGACCTGCGGGTGGTGCAGATGCTGCTGGGGCACAGTGATCTGTCGACCACGCAGATATACACCCATGTTGCCCGTGCACGGTTGCAGGATCTGCATGCCAAACACCATCCGCGGGGGTAACCGAAAAACCTGTGGGAGCGAGCTTGCTCGCGATAGCGGCCGGACAGTCGATACATGTTTTGGATGTGATGCCGTCATCGCGAGCAAGCTCGCTCCCACAGGGGGTTGTGGTGATCACAATGTCTTGCATCAGGTGCATTCGGCCATGCGAACCTTATGTGATAGGCTGGGCCAGTTTGCACGATGGGCGGTTATGACCCGGTGTTTCGGCACGGGCGTTCTGATCGTCCCATATGTTCGCCTTCAGGAGTTCTCATGCGTCTGACCCAGATTTTCGCCGCCGCAGCCATTGCGTTGGTCAGCACCTTTGCCGTCGCCGATGACGCGGCCGACAAGGCCATTCGTAAAAGCCTGGAAAACCTCCAGCTCGAAGTGCCGGTAGAGACCATCACCGCCAGCCCGTTGCCCGGCCTGTACGAAGTCAAGCTCAAAGGCAGCCGCGTGCTGTATGCCAGTGCCGACGGCCAGTACGTGGTTCAGGGCTACCTGTTCGATCTCAAGGACGGCAAGCCGGTCAACCTGACCGAGAAGACCGAACGCCTGGGCATCTCCAAGCTGATCAACGATATTCCTGTTGCCGAAACCGTTGTCTACCCGGCCATTGGCGAAACCAAGTCGCACATCACCGTATTCACCGACACCACCTGCCCGTACTGCCACAAGCTGCACGCCGAAGTGCCCGAGCTGAACAAGCGCGGCATCGAAGTGCGTTACGTGGCGTTCCCGCGTCAGGGCCTTGGTTCGCCGGGTGACGAGCAGCTGCAAGCGGTGTGGTGCTCGAAAGACAAGAAAGCGGCCATGGACAAAATGGTCGACGGCAAGGAAATCAAGGCCGCCAAGTGCGATAACCCGGTTTCCAAACAGTTCGCACTCGGCCAGTCGATTGGCGTGAACGGCACACCGRCCATCGTTTTGGCCGACGGTCAGGTCATTCCGGGCTACCAGCCTGCGCCACAAGTCGCCAAACTGGCGCTGGGCGCGAAGTAATTCGCATCGTCACGGCAAGCCTTGACGATCATGGTCCGGCAGCGACATCGCCGGGCCATCAATAGAGAGCCGCGAGTATGCGGTTGTTTTCACGGCCGGCCTCGAGTCGGCCGTTTTATGGGGAGTTCACAGTGAAACCGGTCAAAGTAGGCATCTGTGGGTTAGGAACCGTCGGTGGCGGTACCTTCAACGTACTTCAGCGCAACGCCGAGGAAATTGCTCGTCGTGCCGGGCGTGGGATCGAAGTGGCACAAATTGCCATGCGCACGCCAAAGCCTCAGTTCCAAACGACCGGTATTGCGATTACCAACGATGTCTTCGAAGTGGCCACGAACCCTGAGATCGACATCGTTATAGAGCTGATGGGCGGCTACACCGTTGCCCGCGAGCTGGTACTCAAGGCCATCGAGAATGGCAAGCATGTGGTCACCGCGAACAAGGCGCTTATCGCCGTTCACGGTAATGAAATTTTCGCCAAGGCCCGCGAGAAGGGCGTGATCGTTGCGTTCGAAGCAGCGGTGGCCGGTGGCATCCCGGTAATCAAGGCGATCCGCGAAGGCCTGTCCGCCAACCGTATCAACTGGGTAGCCGGGATCATCAATGGCACCGGCAACTTCATCCTGACGGAAATGCGCGAGAAGGGTCGCACCTTCGAAGACGTATTGGCCGAAGCCCAGGCACTGGGTTACGCCGAAGCCGATCCGACCTTCGACGTCGAGGGTATCGACGCCGCTCACAAGCTGACGATCCTGGCGTCCATTGCGTTCGGTATCCCGCTGCAATTCGACAAGGCCTACACCGAAGGCATCACCAGGCTGACCACCGCCGACGTCAACTACGCCGAAGCGCTGGGCTACCGCATCAAGCACCTGGGCGTGGCGCGCAGCACCGCGGCCGGTATCGAACTGCGCGTGCACCCGACGCTGATCCCGGCCGATCGCCTGATCGCCAACGTCAACGGCGTGATGAATGCGGTGATGGTCAACGGCGATGCTGCCGGTTCGACCCTGTTCTACGGCGCTGGCGCCGGAATGGAACCGACCGCTTCGTCGGTGATCGCCGACCTGGTGGACGTGGTTCGCGCCATGACTTCCGACCCGGAAAACCGCGTACCGCACCTGGCGTTCCAGCCGGATTCGCTGTCGGCTCACCCGATCCTGCCGATCGAAGCCTGCGAAAGCGCCTACTACCTGCGTATTCAGGCCAAGGACCATCCGGGCGTACTGGCTCAGGTCGCGAGCATCCTCTCGGAGCGCGGCATCAACATCGAGTCGATCATGCAGAAGGAAGCCGAGGAGCACGACGGCCTGGTGCCGATGATCCTGCTGACCCACCGTGTGCTGGAACAGCGCATCAACGATGCCATCGCTGCTTTGGAAGCCCTGGCGGGTGTGGTCGGTCCGGTTGTACGGATCCGCGTCGAGCACCTGAACTAAGCCGATATCGTTGACCGGGCTCGCTTGCGGGCCCGGCACTACGAACACTGTCCATTGGAGTCAGTCATGCGTTACATCAGTACCCGCGGCCAGGCACCGGCCCTGAATTTCGAAGACGTCCTGCTGGCAGGCCTTGCCACCGACGGCGGTCTGTACGTCCCGGAAAACCTGCCACGTTTCACCCAGGAAGAAATCGCTTCGTGGGCCGGCCTGCCGTATCACGAGCTGGCTTTTCGGGTGATGCGCCCGTTCGTCACCGGCAGCATCCCGGATGCCGATTTCAAGAAAATCCTTGAAGAAACCTACGGTGTGTTCGCCCACAGCGCCGTTGCGCCGCTACGTCAGCTGAACGGCAACGAATGGGTGCTGGAGCTGTTCCACGGCCCGACCCTGGCGTTCAAGGACTTCGCCCTGCAATTGCTCGGTCGTTTGCTCGACTACGTGCTGGAAAAACGCGGCGAGCGCGTGGTGATCGTCGGCGCCACCTCCGGTGACACCGGCTCGGCCGCCATCGAAGGCTGCAAGCACTGCGAAAACGTCGACATCTTCATCCTGCACCCGCACAACCGTGTGTCCGAAGTGCAGCGTCGGCAGATGACCACCATCTTCGGTGAGAACATCCACAACATCGCCATCGAAGGCAACTTCGATGACTGCCAGGAAATGGTCAAGGCGAGCTTCGCCGACCAGGGC
>NZ_JBGCUL010000100.1:0-10162 GCF_054177685.1 Pseudomonas sp. P5_A2_2 | reverse complement strand
GCAGGAAGAAGCTATAGACGATACCGACGATCAACGCCCACAACCCAATCACCGTCAGGACAGAAAGCACATGGCGGTGTGAAACCGCGCCGATGACAAAGATCAGCGCCAGGTACGCAACAAACACCACCGCATGAGTCGCGGCATAGATCGTCAAGTAACCACCGAGGCCAGTGACATCATCCTCGAAACTGGTCAGCGCCAAAGGCGTGGCCAGAAACAGCAGTAGATAAAGCCCCGCGAAAGCCAGGAGAAACAGCTTGAGTGGTTTTTCCCGGGTCTGCGCCACGGCATTCGCCCCCACGGCATACGCGGGGCTCGTCGAATTAAGCATTGGAAATCCTTCGAAGTGTCGAGCCAGATCGGGCAACTCGATAGACAATATTTTTTATTAGCGAGAAGAGGTTGTTGCAGATCCAATACAGCACCAGCCCCGATGGAGAGGTGTACAGCAACACAAAAAACACCATCGCCACGATCCACGTTTGCATCCGCTCCTGGGACGAAAGATCTCGGCTGTAAATGTAGGCCGAGATCAGATTGATCACGGTCATGACGATGGGCAACAGGTTGACGCCGTCCAACAAACCATCCGGCGCGCCGAGATTGGCGATGCCCAGAAAGCTCTTTTCCCAGATCGGTGGGTAATGGCTCAGCAAGCCATAGGCGGCGATGAACACCGGCACCTGAATCAACAACGGCACCAGGCCTCGCAGTGCGAAGACCGGGTGGTAATGATGTTGCCGGTACAGGGCCGAGATCATCATGTGCCGTTCATAACCGCTGAAGCAGCGTTTGAACTCTTGAACTTTCGGCTCCATTTTTGCCCGGGCCGCGCGCTCTTTGTTCTGCACCTTTTCAGCAAAGTGGTAGACCGGCAGCAACACAAAGTTGAACACCAGGCTGAGGACGACAATTGACGTCCCGAAGCTCTGGGTTCGTGTGTAGCTGGTGTCCAGCACCCATTGAAAACAATGGGCGATGGGCAGGATCAAGACCTCATAGAGAACAACAAACATGGCTCACCTCAGGAAAGAACCAACGCCGAGGTGCTGAAAATTTCGTTGGCGATTTCCAGGTCCTCGGCCGTATCGACTTCGAACCATTTCTCATGGGTAACCACCACCGGCCGGATCACGTAGTCGTTCTTGATCAGACTGTCCATTGCATACTCCAGCGGAGCCTTGACCCCATTGAGATGAACCGTGATCTTGATATGCTCCTGCAAGGTCGYKACCGCCGGGGCGGTCATCGCCGTAATGTTTACGGTCTTGAATGACGACAACAGCGGGAAGTCGGCATCGCGCACCGACTCATGCCGCCACGCCGTCACTTTCTCACTGTTGATCAAGGCGAAGGTGCCGGTCAGTTCGCTCGAATAAGGCGCCAGCACCGTGGAAAACTCCTGTTCGCCCAAGGTTTTCAATGACGCCAATGAGCGCGCCACCAGCGAGTCCTCGACCACCACATCGCCCTCGAACACCACGACATCGTGACCTTCCGGCACCGCGTCCAGGCACAGGCTCAGGGAGTAAACCGAACCCGACCGCGCGTAGATCGGGTTATGGACGAACACGCTCTTGATCTCTGGATGGTTGCTGCGGATGTAACTTTCCAGCACGTCACTCAAGTAGCCGACGCCCATAATGACGTTCGCCACGTTTTGCGACTGCAGTTGAGTCAGCAAACGGGTAATGATGGTTTTGCCGGCCACTTCAATCAGGCATTTGTTTTTCGACAGCGTCTGATCTTCCAGGCGAGAACCCAGACCCGCCGCCAGGACAATCACAGAAACAGGGTTTTCCTTTTTCATTTTAGGGCTCTCCTTAGTTAAATTTTCCGAAAAACTCAGTCAGACGCTGCATACCGGTTTCAACATCGGCATCGCTCACGGCGTAGGAAATCCGAATGCCGCTGGAGTCGCCAAACCCTGCGCCGGACACTACCGCCACCTTGGCTTCAGCCAGGATCAACTCGACCAGGGCATCGGTGGTCTGAACAACCTTGCCGTTGTACTGCCGCCCGATAAACCACTGGATATTGGCGAACACGTAGAACGCACCGTCCGCTCGGGCAGCGCTGAGATGCTCGATGTGGGTCAGGTTTTTTTGAATGACCTGCAAGCGCCGATCGAGGATCGCGTTAGCGGTAGTGATGAAATCCGTGGACTGGTCCAAAGCCTTGGACACAGCCACTTGGGCAACCACGTTCGGGTTGGACGTGGTATGGCCCTGAAGGTTTTCCATGGCCTTGATCACGTCCACCGGACCGCTGGCGTAACCCAGTCGCCAGCCGGTCAAGGCCATGCTCTTGGAGAACGAATTGATGATGACGGTGCGTTCTTTCAGCTGTGGAATGAGCGAGACGATGTTGTGGTGCTGCCCGCCGTTACGAATCAGTCGGGAATAGCATTCGTCGTAGATAATCCACAGGTCGTGCCGGATCGCCAGTTCGCCGATCTTGCGCAGTTCGGCCTCGTCATAAACGGCGCCGGTCGGGTTATTCGGTGTGTTGATCAGGATCGCWTTGGTGCTCGGCGTAATCGCGGTGCTGATCAGATCGGCCGTCAACTTGTAGCTGTCCGGTTTGGTATCGACCAGTACCGGTTTACCGCCCGCCAGCTCGATTTGAGTAGGGAACGTCACCCAGTAAGGGATCGGAATGATGACTTCATCACCCGGATTGATCAGCACCATGGCAGTGTTGTACAACGCCTGTTTGGCACCAGCGGTCATGCCCACTTCGTTCCAGGCGTAATTGACACCCAGTTCCGCCGAGATATAGGCGGCCAGTTGCTCGCGAATCTTCTTCTCGCCCAGCGCTGGTGTGTAGGTGTTGCACTTGCCCTGAATGGCCTCGATCGCAGCTTTTTTCAAGCTATCGAGGGTGTCGAAGTCGAGTTCGCCAGCGGCGAAGTTGATGATCGACTCACCCTTTTCTTTCAGCTCGTTGGCTATGCTGCGCATGCGAGAAGTGCTAGGCGCAACCACCTGAGCGTTGCGATCGGCCAAGGTTGGTCTGGTCATTATTTTGTTCCCGGAATGAGTTCGAGGATTTCTTTGATCGACAGGCAGGCGGGCTCAACTTCCAGTGTTCGGCCCGAAAACAAGATGCTATCGGCAACGGTTTTCATCGCCATATAAGCCGAACGCAACATATGGTTCGCATAAATAACCACATTAAAGCCTTCAGCCTCTAACGCCTCGAACGATATACTTGAATAACTGGTCGGCACACAGACCAATGGAACCGTTGGATGTTGTTGACGGAAGCGCTTGGCGAATTCAAATATTTCATCGGGTGATTCTTTGCGACTATGAATCATCACGCCGTCGGCACCGGCGCCAACATAGGCATCGGCGCGAGTCAGTGCATCTTCGATGCCGGCATCGAGAATCAAACTTTCGATGCGCGCAATAATCATGAAGTCAGTGGATATCTGCGCCTGTTTACCGATATGAATCTTATTACAGAAGTCTTCGATACTTTCTTGTTGCTGGAATACGTCATTGCCGAACAACGAGTTCTTCTTCAATCCGGTCTTGTCTTCGATGATCACCGCCGAGACCCCCAGACGCTCCAGCGAACGGACGTCATAGGCAAAGTGTTCGGGCTTGCCGCCGGTGTCGCCGTCCATGATCAACGGCTTGCGGGTCACTTCGAAAATATCGTTTACATTTCCCAGGCGCTCCTTGATATCCAGCACTTCGATATCCGGTTTTCCGCGAGCAGTGGAGTCTGTCAGGGAACTGGACCAGAAACCGTCGTATTCGCGCTTTTGCCCGCCGACCGTTTGCGATGCGTTCTCGGCCAATATCGCGGATATCGGGTTATGCGCTTCAAGAAAGCGCAGGCAACGCTTTTCGGCCAGCAAGTTCCTTAGTGTCGCTCCGCGGCGATCGGCAGAAATAAACTTGGATACGGTTTCACGGCTCATTACTTTTCCCCAGGCAATAGTTGGCTGTTACGTCAAAATCTAAAGTTCGACGATCAGAGAGTGCGATTGTTTTACTTAGTACAAGCCTGGCTAATAACTAGAACACATACTCACATGATTCCCTTCATCACTGGCCATACCCTTTAAAAGTGCGCTRAACGCAAGCGTAAAAAAACACAGCCGCCATTCGAACGCAATAAATTCTTACATTTTGATTAACGTTTCTTGAAGACCCGAATACATGATGCACCTCTCAAGCATAGATTCGTTTACTTATTATTTTCTTCAATCCGACTGTTTGTTCATGCCACGCCTCACGACTTACGAGGGTCTTGCTGAGTTTGCGTCGCCACCCTCTTTCTCAACTTGAATAATGGCGAGGGCAAAAATGGCTAAACCCGCAAAGTCGCGCCCTGACTACTGCGTTATCTCTACCGCCACCCTGTTTCGTTGTGCGCAGGCCAATGCGCTGACGGCAAGACACAGTGCTGCCATCGAATACACCCACACCGATGCCGCCACTGGTAGCAGCAAACCGGCCAGCAAGGGTCCGACACCCGCCCCGATGTCACGCCAGACCGCATTCGCCGCCAGCGCCCGGACACGCCCGGCACCGGGGTGGCGTTGCGCAACGACTGTCACCACCAGCGGCAATTGCAGCGCGCGCAACAGCAACACCAGGGCCCCGCCCACTACCAAACAGTGATTGCCAAACCCCACGAGTGCAATCGAGGTCATCAACGAGAAAACAATCAGCATGCGCGTCGCTCCCCAGCGCTGCGCCACCACCCCGCCCAGCGGGCTGAGCAGCATCTCCGATACGTAACGCAAGGCCAGCAGCGTCCCGGCCACCATCACCGCATCGCCCGCCATCAACTGCTGAGCCTGTAACGAAAGGCCGATGATAAAGAGCCCGTCTAGGGTCAGCCCTTCGATAAACGACCAGACCGCCACGCTGTCGGGACGCTGGAATCGCCTCGTCGACGCCGACATCGGATGCGGCGCCGACGGCAGACCGTTTGCCAGCCACATGCCAAGCAACGAAGTCACGACCATCAGGAAAAAAATCACTCGCGGCCCATAGGCCAGGCAAAGCATCGCCCCCAGCGGCAACGCCAGCATGGGGCCGGTGGCAATCAACGCCCGCGAACGGCCGGTGCGACGCGCGGCGTCCGTAGGCGCGGCGGTTGCCATGACTTGCGTGGACAAGTTCAACGCCGCATAAGACAAGCCCCAGCCCAGGCGCAAAAGCAGCAAGGCCCAGAACCCCGAAAGCGTCGCGTAACCCAAGGCACACAACGCAGCGGTCCCGGCGGCCAGCAATGAGGCCGGACGATCGCCCTTGCTGGCATAAAAACTCATTACGTAGCGGTAACCGAAAATCCTCACCAGTCGGTTGGCCGCCAGCAACAGGCCCGCCTGCGGCAAACTGATGCCGAACGCCTCTGGCTGCATGGGCAACAGCAAATACAGCAAGGTATCTGCGGGCAGACAAAGGCCTAATATTGACGCGGCTCGCATCGAGGCCCGATCAGCAGTATGGGTGTTTTTGACTGACATTGGATCAACGGCCGGCGAGACAAAGTGCGGCCTTCAGATTGGCGTGAAGCGAGAACGCTGACAAACGCTTTAATTGCACCTCGGATGTGACTAAATTAGACACATGATTTCCGACCTCCCCCCCTTGAACGCCGTCCGGGCCTTCGCCGCTGCCGCTCGTCATCAGAGCTTCAGCCGTGCGGCCGAAGAACTGCATGTCAGCCACAGCGCCGTCAGCCGTCATATAAAGCTGCTCGAAGAACACCTGGGGGTGTTGCTTTTCGAGCGTCGAACCCGGCAATCCTTGCTCACGCCGGCCGGCCAGACGTTTTATGAGCAAGTCAGCGTGGCCCTGGCGCAGATCGCCAACGCCGCCACCGCCCTGACCCGGGGCGCTTCGCTGCGCAAGGTGACCATCAACGTGCGCCCATCCTTTGCGGTGCGATGGCTGATCCCGCGGCTGCCGAACTTCATGGCGCTGTATCCGGATATCCAGCCCGAAGTGGTCACCAGCACCCTGCCACCGGATCAATCGCGGGAGACATTCGACGTGGTAATCCGCCGTGGACAGTCCGGATGGTCGTCCAATGTTCAACCACAAATATTGCTGGAAGATGACTTGGTGCTGGTCGCAGCACCGTCGCTGCTGCAAAGCGTGCCATTAAACAGCGCCCACGATCTGGTCCACCACACACTGTTGTCGGGCAGAACCCGCAGCAGCGACTGGCAAAACTGGGTCGAGCACGCTGGCATCGCTCAATTGCGCAATCAGCCGATCCTGCAATTCGATCACATGCACCTGGTGTTGCAGGCCGCCGTCGATGGCCTCGGCGTGGCCCTGTGCCCGGCGTCACTGCTGGGCAAGGACTTGTCCACTAGACGCCTGATCTGCCCGTTTCCCTCCTTGCGCCTGCCATTGACCCGCTATTACTACGGCGTCTCCCAGGAGGCGGTGGCTGAAACGCAGGTCTTTATCGACTGGATGTTTTCCCATATCCATCAGGACGCGACAGCCCGCACGTTATGAACTTCAGCCAAACCCTGATCCATTGGCAACTCTGGCTCAGAATACAGCCCCCACGCCACCAGAACCACGGGAAGTACCCGGCTCAACGAGATGGGCTATCCCGCCGACTGGATCGAGCGGCAACTCGCCCACGCCGAGCCCAATGCGGTACGGCGTACCTATAACCATGCGGCGTACCTGGCGGATCGTACGAAGATGATGCAGCAGTGGGCAGACATGCTTGATGTATGGATTCTCGGCGAAAGCAACATCACACCTCTCAGTCGAAGTGCCAATCGGTAGCAAATAGCTCCTTTACCTACTGGCGACAGCGGCGACAATCCGCGTCGGCGCTGGGCTGGAAGGTGGCGACAGTGTTGGCGACAGTCGCCACTTTCAGGTTCGCTGCTTCGCTCTTCCGGCCAAGCCTTCATCGCTGGGAAGGCTCCGCATTCCCAGCGATGAAGGCTCACACGACAAACACGACGAATGGCTACATCGCCACCGAAGTCCACAGATTCCCAAGACCTTCCAGTGGTCTCAACTGGCGCAACGCGCCTCCCAAAACAGCGGTTGACCCACAGCGAGACATGGCTTAAACCAAGCCCTGAGGATAGCTGTCGCTGACAGCACCAGCCCAGGTAACCCGAACCTTCAAGGCTACGCCACAGTGTGGTGGTTCTCCCTAAGTGCGATCAGCGTCCGGTGGCTCGCACGGTCACAACGCCGTTGTGATGGATGCCGACTACTCCAATGCGTCTGTGCAGCAGACTACCTGCCTCATCACCAACTGCCCTGCAGCAACCTCCTCCCTTAGCGCATCTCGCCCTGCTGCAGCCCTGCTCGCACGGGCCTTTGCGGCTTTCCTCCTCGTGACAATCGGCGTGACAAACACCGAATGCTCACTCGCCACAGCGATGCCGATGATGGTGCCGCAGCCCACGGAATGGACTGCACCTGACTGACAGTCAGGCATGCCCCAGTCATCACATCACTGCCTTCACCTGACTCAGGATCTCGCGGCACCGGTCTCGTCAGCCAGTGCAGCCTCCACCCGCCCACCGCTATCGGTGCTCAGGAGGCCAGATCATGAGATGCCCAAGCTCCCGGCCGTAAGGAGCCGTCAGTCCCGCGTCAGTGGACAACCCTCACAGGTCGCAGGGGCCTTGATCCCTGATAACACTCAACAACCGTGGCGGGATGAGTGAGGACGAAGTCGATAATTTCAGGAGAATAGCGATGCAACTGTGCGAAGCGTTCGAGCCACCACAACCGTTGCTGGAATACCAACAGGCGCCACTGCCCTACCCGGTCGAAGCACTCGGGGATCTGTTGGGCCCTGCGGTCGAGCGATTGGCCGAGGTGATCGGCGTGCCCTGCGCCATGGCTGCACAGTCGGTGCTGGCTACCACTGCCTTGGTGAGCCAGGGCCAYGCCAATGCCCAACTCGAYGGTCGAACCTATCCGCTGTCCCTCTACCTACTGACGGTGGCGTCCTCGGGKGATCGYAAAAGCGCGGTGGATCACCTGGCATTAAGRGCGGCGCGCGAMTGGGARCGRCARCAGTGGACCCTGTATGCGGAAAAGCTCAAAGCCTATCGCGCMRCYASCAGCATCATGGCCAAACCCAAAACCKCAAMGRARCRYGCAGAGRCGRAARKCGGTGAGCTRTCCGAGCCSGTACCGCCGAGACTGATCATTGCCGAGCCCACCATTGAGGCCCTRGTCAAAAGTCTGTGCMATGGCTTGCCCAGCATGGGCTTGTTCAATGATGAAGGTGGMCAGTTCTTGGGCAGCAGCACCATGAGCAAAGAGAATCTGCTCAAGGCGATCACCACCTTGTCGACACTGTGGGATGGCAGCCCGATCGACCGGGCGCGCTCCATGRCWGGRGAAAGYCTGCGKGCCTATGACCGYCGCCTCAGCCTGCATCTGATGCTGCAGCCCTACCTAGCCAACCAGCTGTTYAAAGACCCGGTGATCAATGGCCAAGGCATCCTCGGCCGATGCCTGATCAGTTGGCCCGAGCGCCTGGCCGGCCAGCGACTTTACAAGGCGATCGACCTAACCCGAGATGCCAAAGTCCAGCGCTACCAACAGCGGATCACCGCCCTGCTGCAAAAGCCCTGGTCGCTTCACAAGGATGGCTCACTCAATCCTGTCACGCTGGAGCTGACTGCCCGTGCCCGTCGTGCCTGGATTGATATTCACGACACCATTGAGTGCCAGTCTGGCGAGTTCGGCGAGCTAGCCGGCGTCCAGCCTTTCGCGGGCAAAGCCCCGGCGAATGTGCTGCGCATCGCAGGCGTGCTAGCCATGGTTGAAGAGGCCAGTCAGTTGGATGAAGCACACATCCAGCGCGCCTCCACGTTGATGGATTACTACCTGGCCGAGATCCAGCGCCTGACAGAACTGGAGCCAGTCAATAGCCGACGCGAAGAGGCGGATCGGCTGTTGCGCTGGCTGGTGCAGAAAGGCTGGACCCACTTCAGCATCCGAGACGTCAATCGCAACGGCCCTCGTTTTGCCCGCAAGAGCGCTGACCATACCGCCTCTTTATTGGTCGTACTGATCACTCATCGCTGGCTGAGCAGTCGCGATGGAAGAACCTTCAAGGTCCGCCATGTTCCGCCTCAATGACTCGGTGCGCCGCTACCAGGCGCAACATCAACCACAGCCAGAATTGCGGTGTGTCGCCGCCTCTGTCGCCACCCTGTCGCCACGCGCCAGGCCAGAAACGACGCGGGTTGTCGCCACTGTCGCCGCTGTCGCCACACCACCCTTGGAGCCTGCTCACCTCGCCCGGCTGATCGAGCAATTGCGCGAGGAAGGGGCACTGCTGCAACACCACGAGAACACCCTCCTGATCCGCCCGACGCACTGGCGGCAGCTGGACAGGCTCAGCCCTCACTGGAAAGCCCTACTGCTCTTTCTGCAAACAAACGAAAACGGTGATGACGATGGCACTGGTCGGTCGGCGTGAGGGTCGCAACTTTGGCTATGGCCGCCAGCTGAGCTACGCCGGCCCACAAGCGCTCAAGGATCTGTTTGGCGGCGGCCACTTCGCCACGGTCAAAGCGCATAGCGATCGCTGGCAAGCGTTTGTGCGTTGGTGTCGGTCAGAGAACGGCCCCGGTTACAACGATGCGCGCCAGATCGATCGCCGGACGCTGCAAGACTACGCCGCGTATCTGCGCCAGCAGATCCAGCAAGGTGAACTCTGCATCGCGACCGCGCAGAACCGCCTGAGCAGCGTCAACCGTGCCCTCGCGGCGCTGCGCGGTGATCAGGACGTGAGGATCGCCAGCCCGAGTCAGGCGTTGGGACAACAGCGCTCGAGCGTACGCACCCGTGCGCCGGATGGCCAAGACCACCAACAGGTGCGGCGAGTACTCGAGGCGCTTGGCGAACAGCAACACGAGCGGGTGGCCGCGATTGTCCTGTTGGCCCGAACAACCGGCATGCGCCTGCGCGAAGCGATCCTGGCCGACCTGCCACGCTTGCAGCGCGAAGCCGAACACTTAGGCCGCATCAACATCCAGGACGGCACCAAAGGCGGCCGCTCAGGCGCATCAGCGCCGCGATGGGTCGCGGTAAATGAAGAGGTGAAGGCGGCGCTGCAGTTTGCTCGTAAGGCATCGCCGCCCCGCAGCCGCAACTTACTGGCCCGCGACGAAAGC
>NZ_JBGCUL010000099.1:0-10268 GCF_054177685.1 Pseudomonas sp. P5_A2_2 | reverse complement strand
GTCAAACTCTCTGCGTAGCTTGTTACAGAGCGTCTGCTATGATCTTTGCGACTGAACGTTTCAAACCAACAGGAGTGTCGCCATGCGCGAACAGGATTACGCAGTTAATAACAGCGTGCAGGCTGAGCAGCTAGAGGTTAGCCGCGTCCTGCGCAACACATACGGCTTGCTCGCCCTGACCCTCGCATTCAGTGGTGTGACGGCCTACGTTGCCCAGCAGATGCATGTTGGCTACCCGAACATTTTCGTGGTGCTGATCGGCTTCTACGGTCTTTTCTTCCTCACCAACAAACTCCGTGATTCGGCCTGGGGCCTGGTGTCGGCATTTGCCCTGACCGGTTTCATGGGTTTCCTGCTGGGCCCGATCCTCAATCGTTACCTGGGTATGCAGGGCGGCGCTGAAGTGGTCAGCTCGGCTTTCGCGATGACCGCGCTGGTGTTCGGCGGTCTGTCGGCGTATGTGCTGATCACCCGCAAGGACATGAGCTTCCTCGGCGGCTTCATCACGGCAGGCTTCTTCGTGCTGCTGGGTGCGACGCTGGCGGGCATGTTCTTCCAGATCAGCGGCCTGCAACTGGCGATCAGCGCAGGTTTCGTGCTGTTCTCCTCGGTCTGCATTCTGTTCCAGACCAGCGCCATCATTCATGGCGGCGAGCGTAACTACATCATGGCCACCATCAGCCTGTATGTATCGATCTACAACCTGTTCGTCAGCCTGTTGCAGCTGTTCGGCATCATGGGCCGCGATGATTGATCGTCGGCACTGAATGAAAAACCCGCTCAGGCGGGTTTTTTATTGCCTGGAATTCAGGATTACTCCGAAATGACAATGCTGCCGTCGGCTTGCTGGCGGTAGATGGTGTAGGGCAGCAACAAGGTGTCGAGCGCGCCGGAGATGACCACGTCGATCAGCACAATGGCAGGGGCACTATCATGCACCTGCGCATCGCGGCCTTTTTCCAGGGGGGCATTCAGCGTGCAAAAGTCGTAGGTCACGCCGCTGTAGATTCGCGGTACTGCGCCGCAATAACTCTTATGGTCCTTCAGGCTCTTTGCAGCCACTTCGTCACCGCGCACAACCGTTTGAATCGTGCCGCAACCTGCAAGCAGCATCACCATGAGTAGCATTGCCTGAGCTTTCATACCGTCAATCCTTCGCCGGAAACCGCCAACCTACTTCAGTCTGAAACAAATATCACTCACGCCATGGGCGGCAATCGGCGCTTGACCGGAGTTTTCTTGACGATCGCCGTATTGGTTTCAGCGTGGGTGTTGAGGCGGTCCAGCAGGGTGTCCAGTTGTTCCATCGAGCGCACATGCAGGCGCGCAATGAAACAGTCGTCGCCGGTGACCTTGTCGCACTCGGTGAATTCGGGAATGGCCATGATTTGCCGTTCCACTTCCTGCAATTGCCCCGGCAACGGGCGAATACGCACGATGGCCTGGAGCTGGTAGCCAAAGCATTTCGGGTCGATCTCTACGGTGTAGCCCTTGAGCACGCCACGCTCTTCCAGGCGGCGCAGACGCTCGGCGACGCTGGGGGAGGACAGGCCGCTGATTTGCGCCAGGGCCTTGAGCGAGCGTCGCGAGTCTTCCATCAGCGCCGTGATCAGCACCTGGTCGATGTCATCGGTCATGGCGAAATCCTCTGTTAGGCGTTTTTTCGAAACGGCCTTGATAAAAAAGGCAGATCCCGAGTTTAGCCTGCTTTTTGCTCTGGAGTAGCGCCCAGGTTCATTGGCATACTTTGGCCACAAACACAGGAGTCTGATGATGGACAAAACCCTACGCCGCGGTTCGTTCGAAATGACGGCCGCCATGCTGATCTCCGGCACCATCGGCTGGTTCGTACTGGTTTCCGGGCAACCGGTGCTGGATGTGGTGTTCTGGCGCTGCCTGTTCGGTGCTGGCACCTTGCTGCTGATTTGCGCGGCTTTCGGCTTTCTGCGCCCCGGCATTTTGACCCGCACGACCTTCCTGCTCGCGGTGCTCAGCGGTGTGGCGATTGTCGGCAACTGGGTGCTGTTGTTCGCGTCCTATTCCCGGGCGTCGATTGCCATCGGCACTGCCGTCTATAACGTCCAGCCGTTCATGCTGGTCGGGCTGGCGGCGCTTTTCCTTAACGAAAAGATCACCGCGCAGAAACTGACCTGGCTGGGCGTGTCGTTTCTCGGGATGCTGGCGATTGTCAGTGCCCATGGTAGCCAGGGCGAAAGCGGCAGCGATTACTTGTTGGGCATTGCCCTGGCGTTGGGCGCGGCGTTTCTCTATGCGATTGCCGCGCTGATCATCAAGCGCCTGACCGGAACCCCGCCGCATTTGATCGCGCTGATCCAGGTCAGCACGGGCGTGTTGTTGCTTGCGCCATTCGCACATTTTTCGGCACTGCCTCAGGCGCCGAGCGCGTGGACCAGCCTGGTGACGCTGGGCATGGTGCACACCGGTGTGATGTACGTGCTGCTGTACGGCGCGATTCAAAAGCTGCCGACTGCGCTGACGGGGGCGCTGTCCTTCATCTACCCGATTGCGGCGATTTTCGTCGACTGGTTTGCCTTCGGCCATCGCCTGGAGCCGCTGCAATGGATCGGAGTCGCGGCGATTCTGCTGGCCGCTGCCGGCATGCAACAAGGCTGGTCGCTGAAGTTTCGGCGCACGGTTACGCCGTAACCCGCTAGCCAGGCGTCAGATGTTCCAGCGCGGCGCATTGCTGGCCAGTCGCTGGCGCATCTCGCCGACGTTGGCGGCCAGTTGTTGGGTCAACAAACGATAGCCGTCCAGCGTGTTGTAGACCGGCGCATCGAGGCTGACCAGCGGCATATCCATAGGGCGATTGAGCCRCTGGGCCGCACCGGATTTCAACGCCCGGGCCATACCGATCAATTGCACGCGAATCTGGCGATGCTCGGCTTTCAATGCCGTTTGCATCAGCGACATCGCCTCGAGGTCATTGGCATCCGGTCGGGTATTGCCGAGGATTTCCAGGGTGCTGACGCACATGCGCAGGTTGCGCTGGATGGCATCCAGCTCGGTCATGGAAATCTTCACTTCCTTGGACACCGACGGCATCAGTGAGCGAAGTTGCACCATCACCGCGTTCAGGCGGGTCATGAGCTTGAGGTGTTCGTCGGCGGTGATGGCCTGGCCATCGATGATGCGCCCATAGACTTTCGCGCAATCACGCAGCGCATCGGCCAGGTTGTAGCGCCAGGAATACACCGCGTACAGCGGCAGGGCGAAGGAAAACGCCAGGGCCAGGGCAATGCCGATCAGGATGTCCACTCCGCGCCACAGGCCATCGGTGACCGGGTTGTCGCCGTGCCCCGCAACGATAAACACGGTAATCGCTGACAGCAGCGCGGTGTAACCACCCTTGCCGATGGCGTGATACGAGAAAAACCCGCAGACCACCGACATCGCGAAATAGGTCAGCCAGGGCATCCCGAGCCAGGCCTGTTGTGCCACCAACGCAAGGCCGACGCCGGCGCCGATCAAGGTGCCAATGGCACGCTCGGCGGCTTTCTTGCCGATGTTGCCGTGATGCTGCAAGCCGCCGATCACCACCAGCATCGTCACCGACGCCCACTCACCGTGGGGCAGATGGATGCCGGTGGTCAGCAGGATGGTCGCCAGCAACCCGAGCGACACCCGCACCGCGTGGATCACCCGGGCATGGCGGTAGCGCCGGTACGGGTCCAGTAACGGACGCAGCAGTCGGCGCAGCAGCGGTGGCAGTCGATGGGCTCGGGATGTACTCAGGCTGGCTCTCCTCAGAAGATGTAGTCGGTGGTCAGGAAGCTCGAACTGCGGCCGCTGATGATCTCGCTGATCAGGTCCTTGTTGGTCTCCTGGAACTTGGTGGCCACCAGGGTGCGGATCGAAAACACCCGCAGTGCGTCATGGACCGACAAGGTGCCTTCGGCGGAGTTCTTGCGACCATTGAAGGGATAGGTATCCGGGCCGCGCTGGCATTGGGCATTGAGGTTGATGCGCCCGACCTGGTTGGCAAAAGTGTCCACCAGCCGGCCGACCGCCACCGGGTTGGTGCCGAAGATGCTCAACTGTTGGCCGAAGTCCGACTCCAGCACGTAATCGATCACGGTATCCAGATGGCGGTACGGYACGATGGGGATGACCGGGCCGAATTGTTCTTCCTGATAAACGCGCATCTGCGGYGTGACCGGGTACAGCACCGCCGGGTAGAAGAACGACGCACGAGCCTCACCACCGTTGGGGTTGACCACCTTGGCGCCTTTGCTTTCGGCATCCGCCACCAGAGAGTGCAGATAGTCGACCTTGCCCGATTCCGGCAGTGGCGTCAGGGCCACGCCACTTTCCCAGGGCATGCCGGGTTTGAGGTTGGCGAGCCTGGCATTGAATTTGTCGATGAAGGACTCGACCACGTCCTCGTGCACAAACAGGATCTTCAGCGCGGTGCAGCGCTGGCCATTGAATGACAGCGAACCGGTGACCGCTTCACTGACCGCGTTGTCCAGATCCACTTCCGGCAGGACTATCCCTGGGTTTTTCGCATCCAGGCCCAGCGCCGCGCGCAAGCGGTGGGGTCTCGGATGGAGTTTTTTCAGGTCGCTGGCGGCCTTGTTGGTGCCGATGAAGGCAAAGATGTCGATCTTGCCGCTGGCCATCAGCGCACTGACCGTCTCGCGGCCGCTGCCATAGATGACGTTGATCACCCCGGCCGGGAAGCTGTCGCGGAAGGCTTCCAGCAGCGGGCGAATCAGCAGCACGCCGAGTTTGGCCGGCTTGAACACCACGGTGTTGCCCATGATCAGCGCCGGGATCAGCGTGGTGAAGGTTTCGTTCAACGGATAGTTGTAAGGCCCCATGCACAGGGCGACGCCCATCGGCACGCGGCGGATCTGGCCGAGAGTGTCCTGTTCCAGTTCGAAACGGCTGGAGCGGCGGTCGAGTTCTTTGAGCGCGTTGATGGTGTCGACGATGTAGTCGCAGGTGCGGTCGAACTCCTTTTCCGAGTCCTTGAGGTTCTTGCCGATTTCCCACATCAGCAACTTGACCACGGCGTCGCGCTGCTCGCGCATGCGTCCGAGGAAGGTTTCGACGTGCTGGATGCGCTCGGCCACGCGCATGGTCGGCCACAATCCCTGGCCCCGGTCATAAGCACGGACGGCAGCGTCGAGGGCGGTCAATGCGGTGTCGGCATCGAGCAGCGGCGTGCTGCCGAGGATCACTTGCTCGTCGCCATTGGCGCCGGCCAGGTACACCGGGCTACGGACTTGGGCCAGTGGCCCGTTCCAGGTTCTCAGTACGCCATCGACCAGGTACTCACGCTGCTCGGTCTGGCCGTCGAGGCGGTACTTTTCCGGGATGTCGGCGGGGCTCGGGAACAGGTTCTGGAGACTATTGGCTGTGGTCATGTCGCTACCCCTCTGGATTGGATGATGCGCTGATGAATCGTTTTAGCAGACCTCAGCAACCCTTGTCATGACTCATTTCAGCGTTTTGCCGCACAGCGTGAAGGATCGCGGATTCATCGACTCCCATCAGTCATGGCCTCAGAAGCGCCCCTTGTTGACCCCCCAATGCCCTCAACCCGCCCACACCGGGTGCCTTAGTGTTGACCTCGCCTTGATCACAACAAAAAAGGTGCACCCGGCTGGCCGGGCTACCAATGAGAGTACAGCCATGCGGACAAGCCGATTAACTGAAAAGCCTAGCCTTTGTTTGGCCTTGGTGGGGGGCGTCTTTGCGGCGTTGCTGGCGGGGTGCGGTGAAGAGCCGAAACCCCGCCGACCCGTAGCGAAAGCCCCAGCACGGTCTGACCCTTTGCCACAGGCTCCTGGCCTCTGACGCCACACAAACCCTCGTACTCCGGTTAAACTCCGTGCTCTTTTTCAAGGAGTTCATATGAGCTATTACCAGCCGGGCATTCTCGCCACCCCCGTACCGCCTCAAGCCCGCCATATGTTCTTCGCCCTCGAATCCGTCGAGGCATTGCCGGTCGCGCTCGACAACTTGATGCAACTGGTGGACGGGAAATCGGCTGTCGTCGGCTTCGGTGAATCGCTGGTCAATGCGCTGCACGCTCAGATCGATGGCCTGCGAACCTTTCCGGCGTTGACCGGTGTGGGCGTAGAAAATCCGTCGACCCAGCATGCGCTCTGGTGCTGGCTGCACGGTGAAGACCGTGGTGAGTTGCTCAACCGCAGCAACGTCATCGCCGCCGCATTGGCCCCGGCATTGCGCCTGGTGCAGATGAACGAAACCTTCCGCCACATGACCGGCCATGACCTGACCGGCTACGAAGATGGCACCGAGAATCCCCACGACGAAGCCGCTATCGCCGCCGCGCTGTTGAGCGAAGGCGCTGAAGGCATGGTCGGTGGCAGCTTCGCCGCGATCCAGCAGTGGCAGCATGACTTGAAAGGTTTTCATGGGCTGTCGGCGGATGAGAAAGACAACATCATGGGTCGCCGCTTGAGCGATAACGAAGAGATCGACGACGCGCCGGTTTCCGCCCACGTCAAACGCACCGCCCAGGAAAGCTTTGCACCCGAGGCCTTCGTGGTGCGCCGCTCGATGCCATGGATCGAAGGCGACCGTGCCGGTCTGATGTTCCTGGCCTTCGGTTTTTCCCTCGATGCCTTCGAAGCCCAACTGCGCCGCATGAGTGGCCTGGAAGACGGCATCACCGACGGTTTGTACCGCATCAGCCGTCCGGTCACCGGTGGCTACTACTGGTGCCCGCCGCTCAAGGACGGTCGACTGGACCTGCGCGTATTGCGCATCGGCTGAGCAGCAAGGAGAGCCTATGAACCTGGTGCGTTGGGGCATGATCGGTTGTGGCAGTGTCGCGGAACGCAAAAGCGCGCCGGCCTTCTACAAGGCACCCGGATCGGCGTTGGTGGCGGTGATGGGCCGGCGCCTGGAAGCCGTCACCGACTACGCCGCGCGCCACGGCATCACTCGGGTATACACCGATGCGCAAGCGCTGATCAATGACCCCGAGGTCGACGCGGTGTACATCGCCACGCCGCCCGACAGCCATCATGCCTATGCCTTGCAGGTGGCCGCCGCCGGCAAGCATTGCTGCGTCGAAAAACCGATGGCGCTGAACGCCGGGCAAAGCCGCGAGATGCAGCAGGTGTTTGCCGATGCGGGGCTGCACCTGTTCGTGTCCTATTACCGACGTTCGCTGCCACGTTTCYGGCAAGTGCGGCAATGGCTGGAGGAGGGGCGGATCGGCGAGGTCCGGCACTTGAGCTGGACCCTCACCAAAGCGCCGTCGGCAGCGGACCGGAACGGCAGTGATAACTGGCGCACCGATCCGGCGATTGCCGGTGGAGGTTACTTCGCCGATCTGGCCAGCCATGGCCTGGACCTGTTTCAGTATCTGTTAGGCGATATCGTCGAAGTCGCCGGGTTCACTGCACGGCAGGCCGGGATGTATGCCGCCGAGGATGCCGTCAGCGCCTGTTGGCGGTTCGCGTCGGGAGCGATGGGCATGGGTTGCTGGAACTTTGTTGCAGACCGTCGCGAAGACCGGGTCGAAGTGATTGGCAGCAAAGGCCGGATCACCTTTTCAGTGTTCGACGAACACCCGGTCGAGCTGCACGCTGATCAACACCTCAGCCTGACCATCGAGCATCACGCACACATTCAGTGGCACCACGTATTGGGCATGAATGCGCATATTCGCGGCGAGGCGCAGCACCCGGCCGTGGCCGAGCAGGCGCTGAAGACCGATTGGGTGATGGACCAGATCCTCAAGCGCCACTGACTCCTCAGACCACACAAATCCCCCGTAGGAGCGAGCCTGCTCGCGATAGCGGTTTCACATTCAACATTGAAATCGACTGACCCGCCGCCATCGCGAGCAGGCTCGCTCCTACAGTGTTGGATTGCGTTGCGCATCTAACCTTATGCGCATTCGGTATTTCTCAATCGACATCACGGCTCTCTAAGATCACGTCATAACTCGTTATAACAAGTGATCTGCCATGACCGATAACGTTCTATCCCTGAGCAGCGTTCCGTTGCATACCCAGCTGCGAGACGTGCTGCGTACCCGTATCCTCGACGGCAAATACCCGCAAGACAGTCAGATGCCTTCCGAAAGCGAGCTTGGCACGCTGTTCAAGGTCAGCCGCATCACCGTGCGCCAGGCCTTGGGTGACCTGCAAAAAGAAGGACTGATCTTCAAGATCCACGGCAAGGGCACCTTCGTCGCCAAACCGAAAACCTTCCAGAACGTCAGCACCCTGCAAGGCCTGGCCGAGTCCATGACCGGTCGCGGCTATGAGGTGATCAACCGCCTGCGCAGCTTCAAGTTCATTGCCGCCAACAAGCTCGTCGCCGAGCGTTTACAGGTCGCCGAAGGCGAGGTCGTGGCGCAGATCAAACGGGTGCGCCTGATCAATCGCGAGCCGATTTCCCTGGAAATCACTTACCTGCCCAAGGCCGTTGGCGAGCGCCTGGAAAAAGCCGACCTGGTCACCCGCGACATTTTCCAGATCCTGGAAAACGACTGCGGTCTGACCCTGGGGCACGCCGACCTGGCCATCGATGCGGTGCTGGCCGACAGCGACCTGACTCGGGCGCTGAACGTCGAACCCGGCTCGCCGATCATGCGCATCGAACGCTTGACCCACGATGTCGACGGTTGGCCGCTGGACTTCGAACACCTTTACTACCGTGGCGATGCCTTCCAGTACCGCCTGCGGATCGACCGGAAAAAAGGGGAGCAGGCATGACGCGCAGCACGTTGGAGCAGGAATACGACATCGTTGTCATTGGCGGCGGCACCGCCGGTCCCATGGCCGCGATCAAGGCCAAGGAACGCAACCGTGATCTGCGGGTGTTGTTGATCGACAAGGCCAACGTCAAGCGCAGCGGCGCGATCAGCATGGGCATGGACGGCCTGAACAACGCGATCATTCCCGGCCACTCGACGCCGGAGCAATACACCAAGGAAATCACCATCGCCAACGACGGCATCGTCAATCAGGCCGCGGTGTACGCCTATGCCACCCACAGCTTCGAAACCATCGAGCAACTGGACCGCTGGGGCGTGAAATTCGAGAAGGACGAAACCGGCGACTACGCGGTGAAAAAGGTCCACCACATGGGCGCTTATGTGTTGCCGATGCCGGAAGGGCACGACATCAAGAAAGTCCTCTATCGGCAGCTGAAGCGCGCGCGGGTGAGCATCACCAATCGCCTGGTCTGCACCCGATTGCTGACGGACGAAGAGGGCGCGGTCAATGGTGTGATGGGTTTCGATTGCCGCACCGCTGACTTCCATGTGATCAAGGCCAAGGCGGTGATCCTCGCCTGCGGTGCCGCCGGACGCCTGGGGTTGCCGTCTTCGGGCTACCTGATGGGCACCTACGAAAACCCGACCAATGCCGGCGACGGCTACTCGATGGCCTACCACGCCGGGGCCGAACTGGCGAACCTGGAATGCTTCCAGATCAACCCGCTGATCAAGGACTACAACGGCCCGGCCTGCGCCTACGTCACCGGCCCCTTGGGTGGCTACACCGCCAACAACAAGGGCGAACGCTTCATCGAGTGCGACTACTGGAGCGGGCAGATGATGTGGGAGTTCCACCAGGAGCTGGAAAGCGGCAATGGCCCGGTGTTCCTCAAACTCGATCACCTGGCCGAGGAAACCATCCAGAACATCGAGGAGATCCTGCACAGCAACGAGCGTCCGAGTCGCGGCCAGTTCCATGCCAATCGCGGCACCGACTACCGCACGCAGATGGTCGAGATGCACATTTCGGAAATCGGCTTTTGCAGCGGGCATTCGGCGTCGGGGGTGTGGGTCAACGAGAAGGCCGAGACCTCGGTCAAGGGTTTGTACTCGGCCGGTGACATGGCCGCCGTGCCACACAACTACATGCTTGGCGCGTTCACTTACGGTTGGTTCGCCGGCCATAACGCGGCGGATTTTGTCGCCGGGCGTGAGTTTTCAGCGCTGGATGCCGCGCAGATCGAAACCGAAAAACAACGGGTCTACGCGCCGCTGGACCGCGAACACGGCCTGCCACCGGCTCAGGTCGAGTACAAGCTGCGGCGCTTCGTCAACGACTACCTGCAACCGCCGAAAGTGACGAAGAAGATGCAGATCGGCCTGCAACGCTTCAGCGACATCCAGCGCGACCTCGACCAGCTCAAGGCCCACAACGCCCACGAGCTGATGCGCGCCATGGAAGTCAGCATGATCCGCGACTGCGMCGAAATGGCCGCCCGCGCTTCATTGTTCCGCGCCGAAAGCCGCTGGGGGC
>NZ_JBGCUL010000098.1:0-10313 GCF_054177685.1 Pseudomonas sp. P5_A2_2 | reverse complement strand
GTGCTGGGATAACGCCCCGATGGAGCGTTTCTTTGGGAGCCTTAAATCAGAGTGGGTGCCAGAAGATGGCTACAACTCTGAGCATGAAGCCCGCATAGACGTGCAACGCTACGTGATGCGTTACAACAACGTCAGGCTCCATAGCTACAACGGCTATCGTTCACCGGTAGCTATGGAAAAACTGGCGGCATGAAAACCGTAACTGGTGTCCAAAATTAGTTGACCAGTTCAGCYTGCTCGCGAAGAACTTGAGAGCAACGCGTACATTCAGGAAGAACGCGTCATCGTTCACGTCCATCGCGAGCAGGCTCGCTCCTACAGGTCAATCAATCGCCATTCGATTTAGTGTGTGCGCGTCACTTTGCTCAGGTGTCGCGGCTGGTCCGGGTCCATGCCTCGGGCCACGGCCAGGCCGGCAGCCATCACGTAGAAACTCTGGATCGCCAGAATCGGGTCGAGGGCCGGGTGTTCGGCGCGGGTCAGGGTCAGGTCGCGTTCAAGCACGTCATCCGGCGCGGCCAGCAGGACAAGGGCGCCGCGCTGGCGCATGTCGGTGGCCAGGCTCAACAAACCAGCCTGTTCGGGGCCCCGTGGGGCAAACACCAGCAGCGGGTAGTTGTCGCCAATCAAGGCCATCGGACCATGACGGACTTCGGCGCTGCTGAAGGCTTCGGCCTGGATCGCGGAGGTCTCCTTGAACTTGAGCGCCGCTTCCTGGGCGATGGCGAAACCGGCGCCACGGCCGATCACCATCAGCCGCTGACAACCGCGCAAGGCATCGATGGCCGGGCTCCAGTCCTGTTGCGCGGCGTCGCGCAGGCCTTCGGGCAAGGCAAGGCCGGCATTGAGCAATTCGGCATCTTCTTTCCAGTGGCTGATCAACCGCGCGCTGGCGCTGAGGGTGGCGATAAAACTCTTGGTCGCGGCGACGCTGCTTTCAGTGCCGGCCAACAATGGCAGGCTGAATTCGCAGGCGGCTTCCAATGGCGATTCTTCGGCGTTGACCAGCGAAATGCTCAGGGCGCCGCGCTTGCGCAACAGGCGCAGGCTGTTGACCAGGTCCGGGCTTTGCCCCGATTGCGAAAAGGCGAATGCCACCTGGCCGCTGACCTTCAATGGCGCCTGCTGCATGGTCACCACCGACATCGGCAGCGACGCCACCGGGATGCCCAGCAGTTGCATGGTCAGGTAGGCGAAGTAGCTGGCGGCGTGGTCGGAGCTGCCGCGTGCCACGGTCATGGCCACTTGCGGCGGCTGGYGGCGCAGGCGCCCGGCGATCTCGATCATCTGCGGGTCGAGTGTTTGCAACTGGGCCTGCACGGCCTCGAACGAGGACAGCGCCTCTTCAAGCATTTTTGAAGTCAATGTCTTCTCCTTCGACCATGACAGCGGTCAGTTTCAGTGAGCGATCCAGCCGCACGCAGTCGGCCCAGGCCCCCGGTTGCAGGCGCCCGCGTTCGGTGAGGCCGAGGTAGTCGGCGGGGAATTGCGACAAGCGTTGCGAGGCTTCGGCAATGGGCAGGCCGATCTTCACCAGGTTGCGCAGGGCCTGATCCATGGTCAGGGTGCTGCCGGCCAGAGTGCCGTCGGGCAGGCGCACACCGCCCAGGCATTTGGTCACGGTGTGGCTGCCGAGCTTGTATTCGCCATCAGGCATGCCGGCGGCGGCGGTCGAGTCGGTGACGCAATACAGGCACGGGATCGAGCGCAGGGCCACGCGGATGGCGCCGGGGTGCACGTGCAGCAAGTCGGGTATCAGTTCCGCGTATTTGGCGTGGGCCAGCGCCGCGCCGACGATCCCCGGTTCGYGGTGATGCAGCGGGCTCATGGCGTTGTAGAGGTGGGTGAAACTGCTGGCGCCAGCCTCCAGCGCGGCCACGCCTTCCTCGTAACTGCCAAGGGTGTGGCCGATCTGCATGCGAACGCCGCGGCTGCTGAGGTCGCGAATCAAGGCGTCATGACCGGCGATTTCCGGGGCAATGGTGATCACCCGGATCGGCGCGAGCGCCAGATAGTCTTCAACTTCGGCCATCAGCGCGGTGTGGGCGAAGTTGGGTTGCGCGCCGAGTTTGCCAGGGTTGATGTAGGGGCCTTCCAGGTGCACGCCGAGGACGCGGGCACTGCCTTGCGGGCGCTGCTCACAGAACTCGCCGACGGCTTTGAGTACGCTGGAAATTTCCTCGCTCGGCGCGGTCATGGTGGTGGCCAGCAGCGACGTTGTGCCGAAGCGCACATGCGTTCGGGTAATGGTTTCGAAAGCGGGCGCACCTTCCATGATGTCTTTGCCGCCGCCGCCGTGAACGTGCAGGTCGATGAAACCCGGCAGCAGGTACGGCAGGCCGTTGTCCGCCGGATCGCAGGGCACGCCTTCGATGGACACGACCTTGCCGTGCTCGTGGACCAGTCGGCCGCGAACCCAGCCGTGGGCGGTGAGGATGTTGTCTTCGGACATGTCGGGTTCTCGGTGTTTTAGCGACGCAGCTCTTTATCTACGAAGATCTTTATCTTCGAAGCTCTTTATCTACGAAGCTCTGCAACAAAGTCGTAGTAGTCGTTGCGGCAATAGGTGTCGGTGACTTCGATGGGCGTGTTGTCTTCCAGGTAGCCGACCCGGGTCATCAGCAGCATGGCGGTGCCGGGGGCGATGCCGACCAGCGCGGCGAACTCGTCCGAGGCGTTGATCGCCTGAATGTGCTGCAGGGCGCGGACAACTGGCTTGCCGATACCGTCGAGGAATTCGTAGAGGGAGTCGCCGACCATTTGCGGTTTGGGAATGATCGAGGCGGGCAGGGTGCTCATTTCGATGGCCATCACCGTGTCGTCAGCCTTGCGCAGTCGTTTGAGGCGCGCGACCTTGTCGTTGGGCGACAGGCCGAGGCGGATCAGCTCTTCGTGGGTCGGCAGGGTGATTTCCCGCTCCAGCCATTGCGAGCCGGGCACGAAACCCTTGAGACGGAGCATTTCACTGAAGCCGGAAAGGCGCGACAACGGTTGTTCGAGGCGCGGCGTGATGAAGGTGCCGGAGCCCTGGTTGCGGCGGATCAGGCCTTGTTCGAACAACACTTCCAGCGCCTTGCGTGCAGTGACGCGGGAGATGCCCAGCGTCTCGCTCAGATTGCGTTCCGAGGGCATGGCCTGTTCGGCTTTCCACTGGCCGGCGTGGATCGCGGCCTCCAGATTGCGCGCCAGTTGCAGGTACAGCGGCGTGGGTTGGGTGTCGTCGGGGCGCAGGGCGTGTAGGTCGTTCATGTATGGATTGTCCGAAACGTATGTAGGAATTGTCGCTCGGTTGTGGCGCGAAATTAATACCACTTGAATACCATGTCAACGCGCGCGCCGAGCTTAAGGCGTAGTAAAGCCGGCCTGCTTCGGCAACAAAGAAAGGGGTTGGCTTGAAGTGGTATTAGCGCAGGGGAATTCAGAAGCAAAGATCGCAGCCTGCGGCAGCTCCTGCAGATCAGAGTGGTATCACCTCTGTAGGAGCTGCCGCAGGCTGCGATCTTTTGAATTTATTTTTTGATGTCGACCGATGGTCGTGGGGAATTACGGGCGGATTTCGATCATCGTGCCGTCCGGCACCAGGTTCCAGACTTCGCGCATGTCCATGTTGCGCATGGCGATGCAGCCGTCGGTCCAGTCCAGGGTGTGGAACAGGTCTTCCGGGGTGTCTTCGCTGTCCGGGGTGCCGTGGATCATGATCATGCCGCCGGGCTCGACGCCTTCACGACGGGCGCGGGCCGAGTCGCTGATGTTCGGGTAGGAAACGTGCATCGCCAGGTTGAAGCGATCGCTGGTCTTGCGCCAGTCGACCCAGTAGAAGCCTTCCGGGGTGCGTTTGTCGCCTTCCATCAGCTTCGGCCCCTTGGGGCGCTTGCCCAGGGAAATGCGATAGGTCTTGAGCGGCTTGCCGTCATTGATCAATTGCAATTGATGGGAAGACTTGAGAACCAGGATTTTCTCGATGACCTTGCCGTTCAGGGTTTCCACGGCAGAAGCCTCGGACACCGCGACGAACGACAAACAGAACAGGGCAAGCAACCAGCGCATTGAAACGATTCCCCAAGAGGTGTCGCGACTATTTATGTATAGAAGTTTTTGCAGGAGCTGTCGCAGGCTCGTGCCGCGTTCGGGCGGTCTTTCGGCGCCTTTGAGTGATGCCGAGATGACATCAGATAATGGCAGGCTGAGCAAGTGGCGGGATCGATTCAGACCGAACGGGATAGACCTCGGTCCGCCGGTCAGCGAAGAAGCATTCTAAGGTACGACCCACCGTGCGGAAAGCCAGCTCATCCCATGGAATGTCCGCTTCGTCGAATAGTTGCACTTCCAGGCTCTCGGGGCCGGCAGAAAAATCCAGGTCCGCCAGCTCGGCACGGAAGAACACATGTACCTGGCTGATATGCGGCACGTCGATCAGGGTATAGATGCTCAGGTTGCGCACCCGGGCGCAGGCTTCCTCGGCGGTTTCGCGAATGGCCGCCTGTTCGATGGTCTCGCCGTTTTCCATGAAACCGGCGGGCAGGGTCCAGTAACCGCGACGTGGCTCGATGGCCCTTCGGCACAACAACACCTTGGTGCCCCAGGTCGCCACGCAACCGGCGACGATGTTGGGGTTCTGGTAGTGAATGGCCTGACAGCTGTCGCAGACAAAACGCAGGCGCGAATCGCCTTCGGGAATGCGCTGGGTCACCGGGTTACCGCACTGGCTGCAAAATTTCATGCTGGGGTTCCTGAATGCTGCGCCTATCTTGGCGTGCGGCAGTGTCTGTCGGCAAGTTGTCGTTTCGCGACATGGGCTGTTGCGGGGGTTGGGCGACCGCAGCGATTGGTGCATGATGCCGGGTAGGGCACAGATCGAGAACACTCATGCTGGACGAGCTACTGCATCGGGTTAGCAACCACACACCAAGCACATTGGAGACCGACCGTCGTTTTCCCGAAGCCGCGGTACTGGTGCCCATCACCCGCAGTGACGAGCCTGAGCTGGTGTTGACCCTGCGTGCCAGCGGCCTTTCGACCCATGGCGGCGAAGTCGCCTTTCCCGGCGGGCGTCGTGACCCTGAAGACCCGGACCTGATTTTCACCGCCCTGCGGGAAGCCGAAGAAGAAATCGGCCTGCCACCGGGGCTGGTCGAGGTGATCGGCCCGCTCAGCCCGCTGATCAGCCTGCATGGCATCCAGGTCACACCCTATGTCGGGGTGATCCCGGATTTTGTCGAATACCGGGCCAACGATGCAGAGATCGCCGCGGTGTTCAGCGTGCCTCTGGAGTTCTTCCGCAAAGACCCCCGCGAACATACCCATCGCATCGATTATCAGGGCCGCAGCTGGTACGTGCCGAGCTATCGCTATGGCGAATACAAGATCTGGGGGCTGACGGCGATCATGATCGTCGAGTTGATCAACCTGCTGTATGACGCCAAAATCAGCCTGCACCAGCCTCCCAAAAGCTTTATCAATACCTGAAGCCATCGTTCGAATGGCCCTGCTTGAGCCCTGAGGAAAACAACAATGAAATACCGCCTGGGCGACGCCCGCGTCGAAACCCATCCACAGAGCTGGGTCGCACCCAATGCCGTGCTGGTGGGCAAGGTCAAGCTGGAAGAGGGCGCCAACGTCTGGTTCAACGCCGTGCTGCGCGGTGACAACGAGTTGATCCTGATCGGCAGGAACAGCAACGTCCAGGACGGCACCGTGATGCACACCGACATGGGCTACCCGCTAACCATCGGCACCGGCGTGACCATCGGCCACAACGCCATGCTTCACGGCTGCACCGTCGGCGACTACAGCCTGATCGGGATCAACGCGGTGATTCTCAATGGCGCGAAGATCGGCAAAAACTGCATCATCGGCGCCAACTCGCTGATTGGCGAAGGCAAGGAGATTCCGGACGGATCGCTGGTCATGGGGTCGCCCGGCAAAGTGGTGCGCGAATTGACCGGGCCGCAGATCAAGATGCTGGAAGCCAGCGCTGCTCACTATGTGCACAACTCGCAGCGTTATGCCCGCGACCTGGCCGAGCAGGAACAATGACCGCCACCGAACGCCCGGTCGCATCGCCCTGCGTGAGCATTTGTGCGCTGGACGACGATGATATCTGCACCGGTTGCCAACGCACGGTGGAGGAGATTACCCGCTGGAGCCGCATGACCAACGACGAGCGGCGCAAGGTGCTGGGGTTGTGTCATGAGCGGGCCAAGGCCAGTGGGTTGATCTGGATGCTGCCTTCCAAATCCGATAGCTGAATTGGCCCCAGAAAGTGCTTCGCACTTTATCGTCGGAGCGCCGCCCGGAGCAAGCTCGCTCCCACATTAGTTTGGTGTCGATCACAAAAGTGGGGTCGACATGAATCAATTGTGGGAGCGAGCTTGCTCGCGATGAGGCCATCCCAGGCACCCGACCTCTATTGGCTCGTCTCCCCCCTCTGAAGTACCCTGTGCACAAAATTGACAGGTACTTGTACACGCCATGCTCTTCCTGATCGCCTACATCGGCAGCGTCGTGCTGATCAACTTCGCCTTTTCCACCGCACCGCACCTGGACATCATCTGGTCCGCGTGGGGTGGTCTGGTGTTCATCCTGCGCGACATGGTGCAGACCCGCTTCGGCCATGGCGCCCTCGCGGCGATGCTGGTAGCGCTGGTTTTGTCCTATATCACCTCCGATCCGTCCATCGCCCTGGCCAGCGCCACGGCGTTCGCGGTTTCCGAGTGCATCGACTGGCTGGTGTTCAGCATCACCAAACGCCCCTTGCACGACCGTCTGTGGATAAGTTCGGCCCTGAGCATTCCCATCGATACCWTTATCTTTTTYGGCATGATCGACGCCCTGACGCCGGGGGTGATCCTCACCGCCCTGGGTTCGAAGTTCGCCGGGGTCACCGTCGTGTGGCTGATCATGGCCTGGCGCCTGCGCAAACAGGCTGTCGTCGGCTGAAGTTCATGTAAAATGCCGCGCTTTCTCCCCATGGGAAGCGTGCTTCCCTCGATGATCCGCTTCTTGAGGACCTTCAGATGACCCGTATCGGAACTCCATTGTCGCCGACCGCGACCCGCGTATTGATGTGTGGCTGTGGCGAGTTGGGCAAGGAAGTGGTGATCGAGCTGCAACGCCTGGGCGTTGAAGTGATTGCCGTGGACCGTTACGCCAACGCGCCGGCGATGCAGGTGGCGCACCGCAGCCACGTGATCAACATGCTCGATGGTGCTGCACTGCGCGCCGTGATCGAAGCCGAGAAGCCGCACTTCATCGTGCCGGAAATCGAAGCCATCGCCACCGCTACCCTGGTGGAACTGGAGGCCGAAGGTTTCAACGTGATCCCGACTGCCCGCGCTGCGCAATTGACCATGAACCGCGAAGGCATCCGTCGTCTGGCCGCTGAAGAACTGGACCTGCCAACCTCGCCGTATCACTTCGCCGACACCTTCGAGGACTACAGCAAAGCCGTCGAAGACCTCGGTTTTCCGTGCGTGGTCAAGCCGGTCATGAGTTCCTCGGGCAAGGGCCAGAGCCTGTTGCGCAGCGTCGATGACGTGCAGAAAGCCTGGGACTACGCCCAGGAAGGTGGCCGTGCCGGTAAAGGTCGGGTGATCATCGAAGGCTTCATCGATTTCGACTACGAAATCACCCTGCTGACCGTGCGCCACGTCGGCGGCACCACCTTCTGCGCGCCGGTCGGYCACCGTCAGGAGAAGGGCGACTATCAGGAGTCCTGGCAGCCGCAAGCCATGAGCCCGATTGCCCTGGCTGAATCCGAGCGTGTTGCCAAAGCGGTGACTGAAGCCTTGGGTGGCCGTGGTCTGTTTGGCGTGGAGTTGTTCATCAAGGGCGACCAGGTGTGGTTCAGCGAAGTCTCGCCACGCCCGCATGACACCGGCCTGGTCACGCTGATCTCCCAGGACTTGTCGCAGTTCGCCTTGCATGCACGGGCCATTCTCGGTCTGCCGATCCCGTTGATCCGTCAGTTCGGGCCTTCGGCCTCTGCGGTGATCCTGGTGGAAGGGCAGTCGACCCAGACCGCTTTCGCCAATCTGGGGGCCGCACTCAGTGAGCCAGATACCGCGCTGCGCCTGTTCGGCAAGCCTGAAGYCAACGGCCAGCGCCGCATGGGCGTGGCCCTGGCGCGCGACGAGTCGATCGAAGCCGCCCGCGCCAAGGCAACCCGTGCTTCGCWGGCGGTTGTCGTCGAACTGTAAAAACAGCTATGGCGGGCCTATACCTTCTATAGGCATCGCGCCATTGCTTTACCTGTAGGAGCGAGCCTGCTCGCGATGGACTCAAGAACACCGCGGGGAACCCAGACTCCCCGCGTTATCGTTAACGACCATCGCGAGCAGGCTCGCTCCTACAGGTCATTTATCAATGCTTCAGGCCTGTACCCATGAACTCGCAAAGCATCATCGTCCCGAAAATCTCCACCCTGCCGGTGCACGAGCCCCGGGCCCGGGCGATCGTGCGCTGGCTGGTGCGCAAGAACATCATCCAGGAAGAACTGACCACCTGCGGCCGCACCGGCAACCGCATGGGCCACGCCATCGCTGAAGGCGCGCGCGCCGTGGTCCTGCACCCGGAGGCGCTGCCGTTCGGCGAAGCGGTCAATGGTCTGGAGATCGTCACCAAGCGCTGCATCTATACGCCGGCCAAAGGTTTTCTTGGAGAGGCGGGCTGTGCCGAGTGCCGCAAGGAAATCGGCGAAGCCCTCTTCGAAAGCCTGGAAGACTGGATGCCGGGGCGTACCGACAACTTCACCTGCCCCGAATGCGGGCATGAAGACGACATCAACGGGTTTCTGTTCCTGCAGGAGTGCGGCTTCTCCAACCTCGGTTTCATCTTCAATAACTGGGCCGAAGCCGGGTTCAAGCAGATCTTTCTCGACGAATTCGCCGATTGGCTGGATCAACCGGTCAGCTGGGTCAAGGTAGAACTGTAGGAGCGAGCTTGCTCGCGATGGACGTGCAGGCAACGCTCGTTTCCAGACAGCGCCGGTCATCGTTAACGACCATCGCGAGCGAGCTCGCTCCTACAAGGGTTTTCGGTGCTAAAAGCCCCGTCGATCACCGCGTCAATAATAGACAGAGTTTTACATTGAACCCGAGAGGGTGTCTGACTATAATGGCGCGCTTCCATTTTCCCGCTCGGGAGCCCCCGCGATGCTGCGTATCAGCCAAGAAGCTCTGACATTCGACGACATTCTCCTAGTGCCCGGTTATTCCGAGGTGCTTCCTAACGAAGTCAGTCTCAAGACCCGCCTTACCCGTGGCATCGAGCTGAATATTCCACTGGTTTCCGCCGCCATGGACACCGTCACTGAAGCCCGTCTGGCAATCGCCATGGCTCAGGAAGGTGGTATCGGTATCATCCACAAGAACATGACCATCGAGCAGCAAGCTGCCGAAGTCCGCAAGGTCAAGCGTTACGAAGCCGGTGTGGTCAAGGATCCGATCACCATCGTCGCCGACGCCACCGTGCGCGAGTTGTTCGAACTGACCCGCATGCACAACATCTCCGGCGTTCCGGTGCTGCACAATGGCGACCTGGTCGGCATTGTCACCTCCCGTGACGTGCGTTTCGAGAACCGTCTGGAAGCCACTGTCCGTGAAGTGATGACGCCTAAAGAGCGTCTGGTCACGGTCAAGGAAGGCGCCGACAAGAACGATGTGCGTGAACTGCTGCACAAGCACCGCATCGAGCGCGTGCTGATCGTCGACGACAAATTTGCCCTCAAAGGCATGATGACCGTCAACGACATCGAAAAAGCCAAGGCTTATCCGCTGGCCAGCAAGGACGATCAAGGTCGTCTGCGCGTCGGCGCAGCTGTGGGTACCGGTAAAGATACTGGCGATCGCGTTGCTGCGCTGGTCGCTGCCGGCGTTGACGTGGTGGTGGTCGACACCGCTCACGGTCACTCCAAAGGCGTGATCGACCGCGTTCGCTGGGTCAAGCAGAATTTCCCTGAAGTGCAGGTGATCGGCGGCAACATCGCCACCGGCGCTGCCGCCAAGGCCCTGGCCGAAGCTGGCGCTGACGCCGTCAAGGTCGGTATCGGCCCTGGCTCGATCTGCACCACCCGTATCGTCGCCGGTGTCGGCGTGCCGCAAATCAGTGCCATCGCCAACGTTGCCGCTGCCCTCGAAGGCACCGGCGTGCCGTTGATCGCCGACGGCGGCATCCGTTTCTCCGGTGACCTGTCCAAGGCCATCGTTGCCGGTGCTTCCTGCGTGATGATGGGCTCGATGTTCGCCGGTACCGAAGAGGCTCCGGGCGAGATCGAACTGTTCCAGGGTCGTTCGTACTTCCAGGGTCGTTCGTAC
>NZ_JBGCUL010000097.1:0-10328 GCF_054177685.1 Pseudomonas sp. P5_A2_2 | reverse complement strand
ACTGTCGGCTACGCGGGTACTGCCCTGTGCCATGAAGGCAAGGACCTGCRTGTATCTATCGCCGGGATGATTTCTGCCAGCAAGCCGCTGATGGCCATGGCGGCCTCGGTCGTCGCTTCGCGCAATGGTCGCCAGAGCAGCGCCGCAAAGTCTGAAGCTGCGCGGGCCAACGGCAGGAAAGGCGGGCGCCCGCGCAAGGTCGATGTTGTCTTGTAAGCTCCCACAAAAAAGCCGTCGTGAAGACGGCTTTTTTGTGCCTGGCAGGCGCCATCAACGCCGGGTCAACAACACCCCGGATTCCATGTGATGGGTCCACGGGAACTGGTCGAACATCGCGCACCGGGTGACGCGGTGGGTGTCGTGCAGTTGGGCGATGTTGGCCGCCAGGGTCTCCGGGTTGCAGGAGATGTACAGGATGTTGTCGAAGCGCCGGGTCAGCTCGCAGGTGTCCGGGTCCATGCCGGCACGGGGCGGGTCGACGAACACGCTACCGAACTCGTAGCTCTTGAGGTCGATGCCGTGCAGGCGGCGGAACGGACGCACTTCGTTCAGGGCTTCGGTCAGTTCTTCGGCGGATAGACGCACCAGGGTGACGTTATCCACAGCGTTTTCGCTGAGGTTGCTCAGCGCCGCGTTGACCGAAGTCTTGCTGATTTCGGTGGCCAGCACTTTGCGCACGCGGGTGGCGAGCGGCAGGGTGAAGTTGCCGTTGCCGCAATACAGCTCCAGCAAATCGTCGGTGCGATCGTCAAGCGCGTCGTATGCCCAGTTGAGCATCTTCTGGTTCACTGTGCCGTTGGGCTGGGTGAACGCGCCTTCCGGCTGGCGGTAGCTGAAGGTGCGGCCGCCGACTTCCAGCTTCTCGACCACGTAATCGTGACCGATAACTTCGCGTTTGCCCTTGGAGCGGCCGATGATGCTGACGTTCAGCTCGGCCGCCAGTTTCGACGCCGCCGCATGCCAGTGCTCGTCCAGCGGGCGGTGATAGCACAGGGTGATCATCGCGTCGCCGGCCAGGGTGGTCAGGAACTCCACCTGGAACAGCTTGTGGCTCAGGGGCGCACTCGCTTGCCATGCTGCCTTCAGCAGCGGCATCAACTGGTTGATGCGCCTGCTTGCGATCGGGAACTCTTCGATCAGGATTGGCGTGCGTTTGTCTTCTTGGGAAAACATCGCGTAGTGACGCTCGCCGGCCTCGCGCCACAGGCGGAACTCGGCACGCAGGCGGAAGTTTTTCAGCGGCGAATCGAAAACGGCTGGCTCCGGTGCATCGAACGGGGCCAGCAGGTCACGCAAACGAGTGACCTTTTCTTCGAGTTGAACGGCGTAGGCCTGGGAATCAAAAGTCATGCGTTGAACCAACCCAGCTTGATCACGAACAGAATCGACAGGATCACCAGCGCCGGGTTCAGCTCACGGCCACGACCGGACATCAGCTTGATGGCGGTCCAGGAAATGAAACCGAAGGCGATGCCATTGGCGATGGAATAAGTGAACGGCATGGCCAGCGCGGTGATCACCACCGGCGCGGCGACAGTGATGTCATCCCAGTCTATTTCGGCCAGGCCGGATGTCATCAGCACGGCGACGAACAGCAGGGCCGGTGCAGTGGCGAAGGCTGGAACGCTGGCGGCCAGTGGCGAGAAGAACAGCGCCAGCAGGAACAGGATCGCGACCACGACGGCGGTCAGGCCGGTGCGGCCACCGGCACTCACGCCAGCGGCGGATTCGATGTAGCTGGTGGTGGTCGAGGTGCCCAGCAGGGAACCGGCCATGGCTGCAGTGCTGTCGGCGATCAGCGCGCGACCCATTTTCGGCATGTGACCGTCCTTGCTCATCAATCCGGCACGCTTGGCGACGCCGATCAGAGTGCCGGAGTTATCGAACAGGTCGACGAACAGGAAGGCGAAGATCACGCTGACCAGACCAATGTCCAGTGCGCCCTTGATGTCCAGTTGCAAGAAGGTCGGGGCCAGGGACGGCGGCATCGACATCACGCCGCCGAACGGGGTGAAGCCCATCACGATCGAAACGATGGTCACCACCAGAATGCCGATCAGCACCGCACCGCGCACGGCAAGGGCTTCGAGGGCGACGATCAGGGCAAAACCGAGGGTGGCGAGGATCGGAGCCGGTTGTTTCAGGTCACCGAGGCCGACCATGGTCGCCGGGTTGCTGACCACGATACCGGCGTTGTGCAGGGCGATCAGCGCCAGGAACAGGCCGATGCCGGCAGCAATCGCCGAGCGCAGCGGTAGCGGGATACTGTTGATGATCCATTCACGGATGCGGAAGATCGACAGCAGAAAGAAACACACCGCCGAGATGAACACCGCGCCCAGTGCTACTTGCCAGGTGTGGCCCATGTGCAGGACCACGGTGTAGGTGAAGAAGGCGTTCAGTCCCATGCCTGGTGCGAGGGCGATCGGGTAATTGGCGATCAGGCCCATGGTCGTCGAGCCGATGGCGGCTGCCAGGCAGGTGGCGACGAACACCGCGCCCTTGTCCATGCCGGTCTCACCGAGGATGCTCGGGTTGACGAACAGAATGTAGGCCATGGCCAAAAAGGTCGTGACGCCCGCCAGAATCTCGGTCCGCACGTTGGTGTTGTGTGCCTTGAGTTGAAACAGCCTTTCCAGCATGTCTGCTCCCCGTGGCGCGTCGGGCGCCGTGAATGTATCGACCTCAACAGCAAAGCACAGGCAGCAGAACGCGCCTGGAAATTACTGTGGGCCGGAAAAAGCCGCGCATCATACCAGTAGCTTGGGGATATGGCTGCTTATGGCGGTGATCGTCGTCGATGTTTTGCGACAACACCAAGTACGCCATACTGCGCGCTGGTTTTTTGGGGGGGATGGGTCCTGCATGAAAAGGCGTCTGGTTAGCGTGTTCAGCGTATGGATGGCGTTGTTTCTCGGGGCTCAAACGGCCGTGGCGGCCTCGGCTGCGCCACTGACGCAATTGAAGGTGCTCAAGGTCGCGTCGCCGTCCTGTGGCGTTGAAAACATCGACGAAGGGCAAACCCGGACTCGCTGCGATCACAATGGCCCGAACATCACGGTGTACGTGCTGGAAGTCGGTTATGGACGCGAGGCCCATGTCGCCCTGGACGGTTTCGAAGTGAATGGCACCCGCACCCCGGTCTGCGCGTTCAAGAACGGCAACCTGACCAGTTGCACCCCCGGGGAAAAAACCGTCGGCTATTTGTATGCACTCGATCTGGCGGGCAAGCAGGAAGGCACGCTGACCTTCAGCAACACTTCGATCAACGCGCCCGGCAATACGATGTCGACGCAGCTTTACATCAAGTAACCACAGGTCCCGAACAAGGGGCAGGAAAGCTGACTACGCTTAAAAGATCATTCTGCGGACAATACCTGATGACCTTTAGAGCCTTGATTGCCCTCGCCGAGGGTACCGATGACCTGCAAACCGTGACCCTGATCGACGTACTGCGCCGCGCGAAAATAGAAGTGGTGGTGGCCAGTATCGAAGGGCGGCGCATGCTCACCTGCGCCCGCGGCACGCGCCTGACGTCCGATGCCATGCTGGTGGATTTACTGGCGCAGCCCTTCGACCTGATCGCCTTGCCGGGTGGTGCGGTGGGTTCGCAGCACTTGGCAGCACACCAACCCCTGCAACAATTGATCAAGGATCAGGCGGCAGCCGGTCGCCTGTTCGCCGGCATCGCCGAGGCGCCCGCCGTGGCGCTGCAGGCCTTTGGCGTATTGCGTCAAAGGCGTATGACCTGTTTGCCTTCGGCCAGCCATCAACTGTTGGGCTGTAACTTCGTCGATCAACCGGTGGTGGTCGATGGCAATTGCATCACGGCCCAGGGTTCAGGCGGCGCTTTGGCGTTTGCCCTGGCGCTGGTGGAGCAACTCTGCGGTAAAGCCACTCGCATGGCAGTGGCGGGGGAGTTGCTCGTTTAGAGAGCATCAGACTTTCGCCTCTTCCTTCTCTTCATCTTTAGCCACGTGCATGCGATCGCGGCTGGCCAGTGTCGGGAACAGTTTGACCCACACCCCGGTCACCACCAGCGTGCCGATCCCGCCCATGACCACCGCTGGCACAGTGCCGAACCAGTGGGCGGTCAGACCAGATTCGAATTCGCCCAACTGGTTCGAGGCACCGATGAACAAGCCGTTCACGGCACTGACCCGACCGCGCATTTCGTCCGGGGTTTCCAGTTGCACGAACGAGGCACGGATCACCATGCTGATCATGTCCGCCGCGCCCAACACCACCAATACCGCCAGGGAAAACCAGAACGAGGTCGATAGGCCGAAGGCGATGGTTGCCACGCCGAAGACGCCCACGGCGGTGAACATCACCCGCCCGACGTTGCGTTCCACGGCAAACCGCGCCAGGAACAGCGACATCAGCAGCGCGCCCACTGCCGGTGCCGAACGCAACAGTCCCAATCCCCAGGGGCCGGTCAGCAGAATGTCCTTGGCGAACACCGGCAGCAACGCCGTCGCACCACCCAATAGCACCGCGAACAGATCGAGGGAGATCGCCCCGAGAATGTCCGGACGACTGCGGATAAAGCGAATGCCTGCGAGCAGTGAATCCAGGGTGGCCTTGCCCTTGTTCAGCGGGGTTTGCCGGGCTGGCAGGTTGAGCATTAGCGAACAGGCGATGACATACAAAAACACCGTCGGGCCATACACCCAGACGCTGCCGAAGGCGTAGAGCAAACCGCCGAGGGCCGGGGCGACGATGGTGGCTGATTGCTGGGCCGATTGCGCGGCGGCCACCGCACGGGGAAACAGCGTGCTGGGCACGATGCCTGGCAGCAGGGCCTGGGTGGTCGGCATTTCAAAGGAGCGCGCGGCGCCGAGCAGGAAGGCCAGGATAAAGATCATTTCCCGGGTGACATGATCGGTGGCACTGCCAATGGCCAGCGACAGGGCAATCAGTGCCTGCAAGGACTGGCAGATCGCCGCGACCTTGCGTCGGTCATAGCGGTCGGCGACGTGCCCTGTGTGCAGCATGAACAGCACGCGCGGGGCGAACTCGACCAGGCCGACCAGACCCAGGTCGAGCACGTTGCCGGTCAATTGATACAGGTTCCAGCCGATGGCCACGGTGAGCATCTGAAAGCCGCTGGCGGTGAAGACCCGTGCCAGCCAGAACGCGAGAAAAGGGCGATGGTGACGTAACAGCAAGGGCTCTTGGCTGGGCATCTGCGGGAAAATCTGGGGAGAGGGGAACGACGAGATTATCACCAACCTGTAACAGAAAGTTGCCATAACAAAAACTTTAGTTAGCCAGACATCGATTTTCTCCAGGTTCCCACAGGAAAAGTATTTCAGCTCGTGACCAAGGCCGTGAGGCAACTTGTCACGCGGCAAAAGACCACGCGGTTCATCCCCGAAATTGGGACTACTCTTTCAACGTTGATTGATCCAGATCAAAACCCACAAAAGGAATTGATCCGGCGGCCGCAAGGCCAGATTTCCTGCGTTGTGATGCGTGCAAAAAAAGAACAAACAGAGATTCGCCACACTCCATATCCGTGGGGGCCGTGGGTGCAGGCTTCCAGCCAGCAGCCGTACTACCTGACAGAGGAAGACTTATGTTCGGTTTAGAGGCACTTGATCTCGCCCGAATTCAGTTCGCGTTCACCATCTCGTTCCACATCCTGTTTCCGGCCATCACCATCGGCCTGGCGAGTTACCTGGCGGTACTCGAAGGCCTGTGGTTGAAAACCCATAACGACACCTACCGTGACCTCTACCATTTCTGGTCGAAAATCTTTGCCGTCAACTTCGGCATGGGGGTGGTTTCCGGCCTGGTCATGGCCTATCAGTTCGGCACCAACTGGAGCCGCTTCTCGGACTTCGCCGGCTCGGTTACCGGGCCGTTGCTGACCTATGAAGTGCTCACGGCGTTCTTCCTCGAGGCCGGGTTCCTCGGCGTCATGCTGTTTGGCTGGAACAAGGTCGGACGTGGCCTGCACTTCTTCGCCACCGTGATGGTGGCCATCGGTACGTTGATCTCCACGTTCTGGATTCTCGCTTCCAATAGCTGGATGCAGACCCCGCAGGGCTTCGAGATCGTCAACGGTCAGGTCATACCCACCGACTGGCTGGCGGTTATCTTCAACCCGTCGTTCCCGTAYCGCCTGRYGCACATGGCCAYGGCGGCGTTCGTSGCCACGGCSTTCTTCGTCGGTTCCTCCGCGGCCTGGCATTTGCTGCGCGGCAGGGACAATCCGGCGATCCGCAAAATGCTCTCGATGGCCATGTGGATGGCATTGATCGTCGCGCCGATCCAGGCAGTCATCGGTGATTTCCACGGCCTCAATACGCTTGAGCATCAGCCGGCAAAAATCGCCGCGATCGAAGGCCACTGGGAAAACAAGGGCGACGAGGCGACCCCGCTGATCCTGTTCGGCTGGCCGGACATGAAGGAGGAGAAAACCAGGTTCGCCGTCGAAGTCCCGTACCTGGGCAGCCTGATTCTCACTCACTCCCTGGACAAACAGGTCCCGGCACTCAAGGAGTTCCCGCCTGAAGACCGGCCGAATTCGACCATCGTGTTCTGGTCGTTCCGGATCATGGTGGGCCTGGGCATGCTGATGATCTTCACCGGTTTGTGGAGCCTGTGGCTGCGCAAGCGCGACACCCTCTACACCTCGCGGCCGTTCCTGTACCTGGCGCTGTGGATGGGGCCGTCCGGCCTGGTCGCGATCCTCGCTGGCTGGTTCACCACCGAAATCGGCCGTCAGCCGTGGGTGGTCTACGGCCTGATGCGCACGGCGGATGCGTCGTCCAACCACAGCTTCATGCAGATGAGCATCACCCTGATCCTGTTTGTCGTGGTTTATTTCGCGCTGTTTGGCGCCGGTCTTGGCTACATGATGCGCCTGGTGCGCAAGGGGCCGAAGACCGACGAAGGCAGGGAAACCAACGACGGTGGCCCCGGCCAGAAACGCACACCGGCCCGTCCGTTGTCCGCAGCCGACGACGATCATGCCGATGCCGGCCACAGCCTGACCAAGGAGATTTGAATCATGGGTATTGATCTTCCGCTGATCTGGGCCGTGATCATCATCTTCGGCATCATGATGTACGTGGTCATGGACGGTTTCGACCTGGGTATCGGCATTCTCTTCCCGTTCATTCCGGGCAAGACCGATCGCGATGTGATGATGAACACCGTCGCCCCAGTGTGGGACGGCAACGAGACCTGGCTGGTATTGGGTGGCGCGGCGTTGTTCGGCGCGTTTCCGCTGGCCTATTCCGTGGTGCTCTCGGCGTTGTACCTGCCGCTGATCCTGATGTTGGTCGGGTTGATCTTCCGCGGTGTGGCCTTCGAGTTCCGCTTCAAGGCCAGGGACGACAAGCGCCATCTGTGGGACAAGGCGTTCATCGGTGGCTCGGTCACTGCGACGTTCTTCCAGGGCGTTGCGCTTGGCGCGTTCATCGATGGGCTGCCGGTGGTCAATCGGCAGTTCGCCGGTGGTTCACTGGACTGGCTGACACCGTTCACGATGTTCTGTGGTGCGGCGCTGGTGGTGGCGTATGCGCTGCTCGGTTGCACCTGGCTGATCATGAAGACCGAAGGCAAGTTGCAGGAACAGATGCATGACCTGGCCCGGCCATTGGCCTTCGTGCTGCTGGCAGTGATCGGCATCGTCAGCATCTGGACCCCGTTGGCCCACGCAGAAATCGCCGCACGCTGGTTCACCATGCCGAATCTGTTCTGGTTCATGCCGGTGCCGATTCTGGTGCTGGTGACGATGTACAGCCTGATCCGCGCCGTGGCCCGCAACGCGCACTACACGCCGTTCCTGCTGACCCTGGTGCTGATCTTCCTCGGTTACAGCGGGTTGGGTATCAGCCTGTGGCCGAACATCATCCCGCCATCGGTCTCGATCTGGGATGCCGCCGCGCCGCCGCAGAGCCAGGGCTTCATGCTGGTGGGCACGCTGTTCATCATTCCGTTCATCCTGGGCTACACCTTCTGGAGCTACTACGTGTTCCGCGGCAAGGTCACCCATGAAGACGGCTATCACTAGCCCTGTGCACCACGAACCTTTGTAGGAGCGAGCTTGTTCCGGGCGGCGCTCCGACGATGGCGTCCTCACAGACGCCATCCACCTTAAACGGAGTAATGAGCCATGTCTGGCAAACATTCCCTGCGCGAAATTGAAGAAGCCGAAAAAAAGCCGCTGTGGCAGCGGCTCAGCTGGTTGGCCCTGATCTGGGTCGGCAGCGTGGGCGCCTTGTTCATCGTCGCCAGCCTGATGCGTCTGTTCATGAACGCGGCCGGTCTGACCACGCACTGACATCTCTCCCGTGGCCTCAGGGCACGGATTTACGACCCTCCGACCGGAGGGTTTTTTTTCGATCTGTTACTTGCGTGCCTTGAGGATCACGAATTTCGGATTGGCCGCCACTTGCTCGACGCCACGGAACAATCGCGCCAGTTTGCTGTGGTAGCCCAGGTGACGATTGCCGACGATGTAGAGCGCACCGCCCACGACCAGCGCTTCACGGGCTTGCTGGAACATCCGCCAGGCCAGGAAGTCGCCCACCACCTGTTGCTGGTGAAACGGTGGATTGCACAGCACGACATCGAGCGATTGCGGTTCCTGGCCGGCCAGGCCATCACCGGCGCGCACGATCACCTCCCGTTCACCCAAGGCTGCGCGCCAGTTCTCGGACGCCGATTGCACCGCCATGAACGACTCGTCCACCAGCGTGTAGTGGGCCTCGGGGTTTTGCAGGGCGCTGGCGATGGCCAGGACGCCGTTGCCGCAACCGAGATCGGCGACCCGCGCCGAACCGAGGTTTTTCGGCAGGTGTGGCAAAAATGCCCGGGTGCCGATGTCCAGGCCTTCGCGGCAAAACACATTGGCATGGTTGAGCAGTTCGATGGCCGGTTCGTCGAGTCTGTATCGCGTAGGGTAAGGCGACACCGCTGGCGTTTTGTCCTGAGCCGTGGCAATCAATAGCCGCGCCTTCTTCACCGCCAACGAGGCTTGCACGGGGCCGATGTAACGCTCCAGCAAGTCGCCCGCTGCCCGGGGCAGATGCTTGATCATGGCTGCGGCAACCACTTGGGTACCGGGTGCCAGTTGGCCTTGCAGGCGAATCAGTTGTTCTTCCAGCAGCGCCAGGGTTTTCGGTACACGGATCAGCACGCAGTCGAACGGCCCGGCAAGGGTTTCGCTGGCGGGTACGCTCGGCACCGCATCAAACACCAGGCCGTTGCGCACCAGATTCTTTTCCAGCCCCTGCAAGGCCAGGAACGAATCACCGCTGCTGACCACTTGCACCTTGCCCGCCAGGCTGGCCGCCAACGCGCCGAAACTGTCATTGAGCACCAATACCCGGGTGTCCGACGCCGGCTGCTGTTCGGCCAGATGATTGAGCAGGTATTCATCGGCTGCATCGAAAGCTTGCAGCGGTTCGTTCTGCTGTTCGGGCTGGCGGATCAGGTCGAGGCTGGCGAAGGGTGTTTCGAGCAAAGGCATGGGGCGGGGCTCTGGGTAATCAACGGATGTCCCGCTGCCTAAGGCGTTGGAGCGGGCGGAGCCGACCGAGTGTACTGCGTCGTGAAGGTCTACACGCCATCACTCAGGAGGGACCGCAAATGGTACGTTTTTTTTGCCTGGATTACCCGCAGGTTTTCCCGTAGTCGGGCGCTTTCAGATGGCTCCCGACCGAGCCGCGGCGATGACTGCCGCAATCTTGTTGTTGACGCCGAACTTCTCGATAGCCCTGTGCACATGAAAGTTGATGGTGCGTTCACTCAAATTGAGGATCCTGGCAATTTCATAGGCAGTCTTGCCATCGGCCGACAGTTTCAATACTTCGAGTTCCCGCCGTGACAAGGGGGGAGCCTGGGGGGGAGCCGGTTTTTTCGGTTGCATTGCGATCGCCAGAGCGTGCAAATGGCGGCTGATGAACACCGAGAACCCAAGATGCTCGTACAGCTCATAGGCTGAAATCGGGCAATGGCTTCTGGCCAGGCTGAAAATGCTGCGCAGACCGGTTTCCTCATCAAAGATCGCCTGGGACCAGCCATGCTGCAAGCCTTGTTGTCGCAGCAACTGCCATAACCATGGCGTCCTGGAAAAAAGCTCTTCACTCCAGAGAACAGGCAACATTGAATGATTGCAATGCGCCACTATCGGGTCTATTTGCGTGGCGTTGTTTTTTTCATATTGAGTATTCCACTCATGGGGGAAGTTGTTCAGGTTCACCGTACTGGTGTCGACCCCGAATGAGTTCGAAGTAATTGAAAAGCCACAAAATTTATATCCAAGGTTTCTAGCGAAACTGAGCGCGATTCGATAGGCAGTATTGATC
>NZ_JBGCUL010000096.1:0-10346 GCF_054177685.1 Pseudomonas sp. P5_A2_2 | reverse complement strand
CAACAAGGCACTCCAGCGAAAAAACGGTCATGTCTGCGTGCATCAAGGCCGGGAGTGAGCCGTGGCTGGCGAACCCTACTGATAATTGGGGGATACACAATGACCACGAGCATCACGGCGGACGGCTTCAGCGCCGACCAGCCTGCGTTCCTGTCCAAGGAACGGATCATCGCCAAGCCTGGTTTCAACCGCTGGCTGGTACCACCGGCCGCGTTGGCCATCCACTTGTGCATCGGCATGGCCTACGGCTTTTCGGTGTTCTGGTTGCCGCTGTCCAAGGCACTGGGCATCACCGCTCCGGTAGCCTGCGCGCCGGACATGAGTTTTATCGCGCAGGTCTTTTCGTCCCAGTGTGACTGGCCGATCTCGATGCTCGGCTGGATCTATACCCTGTTCTTCATCTTCCTGGGCTGCTCTGCAGCGATCTGGGGTGGCTGGCTGGAACACGCCGGGCCGCGCAAGGCCGGTGTTGTATCGGCGTTGTGCTGGTGCGGCGGCCTGCTGATCTCGGCACTGGGGGTGTATACCCACCAGATCTGGCTGATGTGGATCGGCTCCGGGGTCATTGGCGGTATCGGCCTGGGCCTGGGCTACATTTCGCCGGTGTCGACCCTGATCAAGTGGTTCCCGGACAAGCGAGGCATGGCGACTGGCATGGCGATCATGGGCTTCGGCGGCGGCGCAATGGTCGGTGCTCCACTGGCGGCGGCGTTGATGGGGCATTTCGCTTCGCCAACCAGCGTCGGCGTGTGGCAGAGCTTCCTGGTGATGGCCGCGATCTACTTCGTGTTCATGATCGGTGGCGCGTTGTCCTATCGCGTCCCACCAACCGGCTGGAAGCCTGAAGGCTGGACCGCCCCGGCGAAAAAAGCCTCGAACGCAATGATCACTCATCGTCATGTTCACGTGAATGTGGCCTGGAAGACGCCGCAGTTCCGTCTGGTGTGGCTGGTGCTGTGCCTGAACGTATCGGCCGGTATCGGCATCCTCGGCATGGCGTCGCCGCTGTTGCAGGAAGTGTTCGGTGGCAAGTTGCTGGGCAATGACCTGGCATTCGGTCAACTCGATGCTTCACAACTGGCTTCAATCGCCGCCATCGCTGCCGGTTTCACCGGTTTGCTGAGCCTGTTCAACATCGGCGGGCGTTTCTTCTGGGCTTCGTTCTCGGATTACCTGGGCCGCAAAAACACCTACTTCGTGTTCTTCGCCCTGGGTTTCGCGCTGTATGCACTGATTCCGAACCTCGGCCACCTGGGCAATGTCGCGCTGTTCGTGGCGGCGTTCTGCATCATCCTGTCGATGTATGGCGGTGGTTTCGCGACTGTTCCGGCGTATCTGGCGGACCTGTTCGGTACGCAAATGGTCGGTGCGATCCATGGTCGCCTGCTGACGGCGTGGGCGGCTGCCGGCGTGCTCGGTCCAGTGCTGGTGAACTATCTGCGTGAGTATCAGCTGAGCATCGGCGTCGAGCGCGCAGCGGCGTACGACATCACCCTGTACATCCTCGCCGGCCTGCTGGTGCTGGGTTTCCTGTGCAACCTGCTGGTGCGTCCGGTGGCCGACAAGTACTTCATGACCGACGCCGAACTGGCCGCCGAGCAGGCATTGGGTCACGACAAAGGCGCTGACAGCAGCACGTCGCTGGAGTGGAAAGCCGCGCCGGGCACCAAGCCGCTGGCGGTTGCGGCGTGGCTGGTGGTGGGCATTCCGCTGGCGTGGGGTGTTTGGGTGACCTTGCAAAAAACCGCGGTGTTGTTTCACTAAGTAAACGCATCACCCTTGTAGGAGCGAGCCTGCTCGCGATAGCGGTCTGACAGTCGACAATGATGTTGAATGTGAGGGCCTCATCGCGAGCAGTCGAGCGTCGACCGGCTGCTCCTACAGCTGTTTTGTGGTGTGCCAAATGGCTTGTACTGACATGTACATCGCCAACACCCTCGAATTCACTCCGTCAGGGATATCACCTCTCGTGTTTCTGTTTGGCGCCTGCAGGCCTATAATGGCTGCCYTTTTCGCCCAATGATTTTGCGGAGCTGGTGATGGCCGAACGTAAGGCGTCTGTCGAGCGCGACACTCTGGAAACCCAGATCAAAGCCTCGATCAACCTCGATGGCACCGGAAAGGCCCGATTCGATATCGGTGTTCCTTTTCTTGAGCACATGCTGGACCAGATCGCCCGTCACGGGCTAATCGACCTGGATATTGTCAGCAAGGGCGACCTGCATATCGATGACCACCACACGGTGGAAGACGTCGGTATCACCCTCGGCCAGGCGTTTGCCAAAGCCATCGGCGACAAGAAAGGCATCCGTCGCTACGGCCACGCCTACGTGCCGCTCGATGAAGCGTTGTCGCGCGTGGTGATCGACTTCTCCGGTCGCCCAGGCCTGCAGATGSACGTGCCGTACACCCGCGCCACCGTAGGCGGCTTCGACGTTGACCTGTTCCAGGAGTTCTTCCAGGGTTTCGTCAACCATGCGCTGGTCAGCCTGCACATCGACAACCTGCGTGGCAGCAACACYCACCACCAGATCGAAACCGTGTTCAAGGCTTTCGGCCGCGCCCTGCGCATGGCCGTCGAGCTCGATGACCGCATGGCCGGGCAAATGCCATCGACCAAGGGCGTCCTGTAATGCAGACAGTCGCGGTTATCGATTACGGCATGGGCAACCTGCACTCGGTGGCCAAGGCCCTCGAGCACGTCGGTGCCGGCAAGGTGCTGATCACCAGCGATGCCAACGTGATTCGCGAAGCCGACCGGGTGGTTTTCCCCGGCGTCGGCGCGATTCGCGATTGCATGGCGGAGATCCGTCGCCTCGGCTTCGATTCGCTGGTGCGTGAAGTCAGCCAGGACCGTCCGTTCCTTGGTATCTGCGTGGGCATGCAAGCCTTGCTCGACACCAGCGAAGAGAACGATGGCGTCGACTGCATCGGCCTGTTCCCGGGCGCAGTGAAGTTCTTCGGCAAGGATCTGGTCGAAGACGGCGAACACCTGAAAGTCCCGCACATGGGCTGGAACGAAGTGAAGCAGAAGGTCAGTCACCCGCTGTGGCACGACATTCCGGACCTGGCGCGGTTCTACTTCGTGCACAGCTACTACATCGCTGCCGCCAACGCGCGGCAGGTGGTGGGTGGCGGTCACTACGGTGTCGATTTCGCCGCGGCGCTGGCCGAAGGCTCGCGTTTCGCCGTGCAGTTCCACCCGGAGAAAAGCCATACCCATGGCCTGCAATTGCTGCAGAACTTCGCTGCGTGGGACGGTCGCTGGTAAATGGCAATCAAAAAGAAACCGCCGATTCTGACCCTCACTCCCGAGCAGGAGAACGAGGCCAATCGCAAGATCAAGCGTTTCATGGAAGACCGCTTCGAACTCGACCTCGGCTCGTTCGAGGCGGCTGAGATTCTTGAGCTGTTTACCCGTGAAATTGCTCCGCATTATTACAACAGGGCGATTTTCGATGTACAGGCGCACCTCAAAGAGAGGTTMGAAAGCATCGAAAGCGACCTGTGGGCGCTCGAGAAAAACTGATTTCCGAGCCAAGCTGAACATTCAAATTTGAAGGTTTGCCAGATGCTGATTATTCCCGCTATCGATCTTAAAGACGGTGCCTGTGTTCGTCTGCGCCAGGGCCGCATGGAAGATTCCACGGTGTTCTCCGATGACCCGGTGAGCATGGCTGCCAAGTGGGTGGAGGGCGGTTGCCGCCGTCTGCATCTGGTCGACCTGAACGGCGCTTTCGAAGGCCAGCCGGTCAACGRCGAAGTGGTGACGGCCATTGCCAGGCGCTACCCGAACCTGCCGATCCAGATCGGCGGCGGTATCCGTTCCCTGGAAACCATCGAGCACTATGTGAAAGCGGGCGTGAGCTACGTGATCATCGGCACCAAGGCCGTGAAAGATCCGGCCTTCGTCGCCGAAGCCTGCSGCGCSTTCCCGGGCAAKRTSATCGTYGGCCTGGACGCCAAGGACGGTTTCGTCGCCACCGATGGCTGGGCTGAGATCAGCACCATTCAGGTGATCGACCTGGCCAAGCAGTTCGAAGCCGACGGCGTGTCCGCCATCGTTTATACCGACATCGCCAAAGACGGCATGATGCAGGGCTGCAACGTACCGTTTACCGCCGCGCTGGCTGCTGCAACAAAGATCCCGGTGATCGCTTCCGGCGGCATCCACAACCTGGGTGACATCAAGACCCTGCTCGACGCCAAGGCGCCAGGCATCATCGGCGCGATCACCGGCCGGGCGATCTACGAAGGCACCCTCGATGTCGCCGAAGCGCAAGCTTTCTGCGATTCGTACAAAGGCTGAGGAAACGACCATGGCCCTGGCCAAACGCATCATCCCTTGCCTGGACGTGGACAACGGCCGGGTGGTCAAGGGTGTGAAGTTCGAAAACATCCGCGACGCCGGTGACCCGGTGGAAATTGCCCGTCGCTACGATGAGCAGGGCGCCGACGAGATTACCTTTCTCGACATCACCGCCAGCGTCGACGGCCGCGACACCACGCTGCACACCGTCGAACGCATGGCCAGCCAGGTGTTCATCCCACTGACCGTGGGTGGCGGCGTACGCACCGTGCAGGACATCCGCAACCTGCTCAATGCCGGCGCAGACAAGGTTTCGATCAACACCGCCGCGGTGTTCAACCCGGAATTCGTTGGCGAAGCCGCGCAGCATTTCGGTTCGCAATGCATAGTGGTAGCCATCGATGCGAAGAAGGTTTCCGGGCCGGGCGAAACCCCGCGCTGGGAAATCTTCACCCATGGCGGTCGCAAGCCAACCGGTCTCGATGCCGTTGAGTGGGCGAAGAAAATGGAAGGCCTGGGTGCCRGCGAAATCCTGCTGACCAGCATGGACCAGGACGGCATGAAAAACGGTTTCGACCTGGGCGTCACCCGCGCCATCAGCGATGCGCTGGGCATTCCGGTGATCGCCTCCGGCGGTGTCGGCAACCTGCAGCACCTGGCTGACGGCATTATCGAAGGCCACGCCAGTGCGGTATTGGCGGCAAGTATTTTCCACTTCGGCGAATACACCGTGCAGGAAGCCAAGGCCTATATGGCTCATCGCGGAATCGTGATGCGTTAAACATACAGGCTAGTGGACATCATGGCGRGCCCAAGGCACTCTTGGGTACGCCATGGATTTCGGTAGCCAGACATGCTTAAACGCTTTCTACTCGTTCTCGCCAGTGCCTCTCTGTTGTTCATTAACGGGGCACACGCTGCAGATCGTTCCGATACCGACCTGGTGTTGCTGACGGAAAACTTCCCGCCATACAACATGGCGAAGAACGGCAAGAACTTCGCTCAGGACGACAACATCAATGGCATCGCCACCGATATCGTCCGCGAGATCTTCAAGCGCGCCGACATTACCTACAGCCTGACGCTACGTTTCCCTTGGGAGCGAATCTACAAACTCGCCCTGGAGAAACCCGGGTATGGCGTGTTCGTCATGGCGCGACTGCCGGACCGCGAAAAGCTCTTCAAATGGGTCGGCCCGATTGGCCCGGACGACTGGATCATGCTGGCCAAGGCTGACAGCAAGATCACCCTCGAAACCTTGAATGACGCGCGCAAGTACAAGATCGGCGCCTACAAGGGCGACGCGATTGCCGAGACGCTGGCCAAGCAAGGCCTCAACCCGATCGTTGTGCTGCGTGATCAGGACAACGCGAAAAAACTGGTCAACGGCCAGATCGACCTGTGGGCCACCGGTGATCCTGCCGGGCGGTATCTGGCGCGGCAGGATGGTGTAACCGGACTCAAGACCGTGCTGCGATTCAACAGTGCCGAGCTGTACCTGGCGCTGAACAAGGACGTGCCGGACGAAACCGTCGCCAAGCTGCAAGCCGCACTGGATCAGTTGCGCAAGGAAGGCGTGGTCGACGAGATCATGGCGCGGTATCTCTGATACCCGGGTGGTAAAATTCTGTTCCCGCGGAACGTGTTATTGATCCGTAGTGGGTGGCGTTATCAGATCAAACCGCGTTGCAGAGGGTTGCAGGTCTGACTCATTGCTGGCGTAGCTACATATTTTCAATGGGCTATCTGGCGACAGCAACTCGAGCTCCGCTGCTTTCTTGTACCGTGTATCTCGAAAGTCGGCACAGGGAGTGCTATCGACAAGGGTTGTATAGAAAAAATGCGAACTGAAATCAGGGTATGCACCTTTCCATTGCAGCGATGTGAATTTTTCATTGTAGCCAAACGCTGGTTCAGGAGCGGGTTCTGCAAGATGTGCAGCGTGGGTGAATGCATTTTTCAGTAATGCCGTTGTAAGGTTTTTCTCTATTGAACGCACACCTATTATGCACAGTACATGCATGCGCGTTTCGGGACCTACAGAATCGTTGATATGACCCTTTGTAGCGCTGATCGCGGCGCTATAGCCTTCAGGTTTTTCGCAACTTTGCGCATCTCGTACAGTCTTGTATCGATAATATGGAGTATCGATACTGAATGTAAAATTCCATGTTGGCATAAGTTCATTGCCCGAAGGGTCAACTTCAGGCCGAAGCTTGGTCCTGAAAAACAAGCTCTCAAAGTCAACGTTCACGTTGATTTGTTGCAGGTCGCAGTTTTCAGTGCCATTGCTGAATATTCCATTTATGAAGCAGCTTGACAGGAACGCAGGTGAAAAACCGTAATGGCGTTCGGAAACGATRCTCGTGATTTGGTTTGTCTGCCGATCAACCATTGGGCTGCCTGAGCTTCCATAATCCAGATCCTTGCACTCGTTCACCAAACCTCCGGGAAATGCAGGTGGTACGCCTGAGATAGTCCTGGACACTTCCTGTGCGCAGGCACTCAAGCGCAGAGTCCTGTTGTTGAAGGTGCCGGGAGTTCCGACATTAAGCACATCATGAGAGAACAAGGGAGGCGTGGGTGAGAGCTCGAGAGGCATGATCTGGTCTTGTAACAATGCAGACAGAGGTTTTTCAAGCTCGAGTATCGCCAGATCCGTCCCCAGCATGCTTGTCCAGATGGCCGTACGAACTTTGTAAGTTTTGTGGTTGTCAGCTGTATCTTGAAAGTAATTGAAAGCCACGCTTGCATTTAGCTCATGATTCAACCTTGAAGTGCCATATTCAGCTACTACACAGTGGCCGGCAGTGATGACATAAGCGGGTGCAGTAGTCGTCCACCCAACACCCCGGGTATCGATCAACGTTGCGGTACAAGTACCATTGGGCGTACTGAGAAGCCCAACGCCGGTCCAGCGTGAATACTGGTTGTCATTGTTGGTTAACGATTGGGAGCGAGAACCGTTCTTTAAATTCTCTCCGAGATCTTTTTGTGCGGCTTCAGCGAACAAAAAGAAGTGACTGATAAAGTAAAGAATAAAACTGAGCTGTTTGAATTTCATGACCAATCCTTGGTTATGGATATTTGTGGTTTTGGGCAAGCAGACACGAATGACTACTGCGTCATTTAAAGTCTCGACGTAGTGTGATCATTATTCAAAGGGGTAGGTGGTACATATTTATAGAGTCGGCCACAGCGCAATGACCGGCGCAAAGTCCTTGCGCAATGAATCCGTCAGCCTGGAGGTGGTGGTAAACAAACAAATGGGTCAATTACCGTGCGGGGTCCGGTAAATGCCGTCCTTCCCATGCCCAGCCATCGCCCGATTGCCCCGCACGCTGATCATCATTTTGATATCGATCCAGTCAATTCCCTGAGCTTTCAGCTTGGGCAGTTCACGCTCCAGCACCGCCAACGTCTGCGGATACGGATGCCCGATCATCACTGCCGAACCCTGCTTGCGCGCCAGGCTGATTGCAGTCTGTAGCTGCGTGAAGATCGCCGCTTCCGTTGGCTCGTCATCCAGAAACACATCCCGCGAAACACTCGCCAAACCAACCTTCTGCGCCTCGGCGGCCGCCACCGTCTGAGCGCTGGTACGGCTGTCGACAAAGAACTTGTGCCGACGTTGCAACTCGGCCATCAGCCAGGTCATGGCCGGTTGCTGGGCGGTCATGCGGCTGCCCATGTGGTTGTTGATGCCGCTGGTGTACGGGACCATATTGAACGCGGCGTTCAGGCGTTTTTCCAGCTCCTCGACGGGCAGCTCGGGATGCCAGGCGAACGGTCCGGTGGCCGGATCCATAGGCATGTGCAGAATGACGATCTTACCGGCGCGATGGGCTTCGCGGGCGAATTCGGTGGCGTGGGGTGTGTCAGGCATGATTGCCGTGGTCACCGGGCCGGGCAGGGCCAGCACGCGGCGATCCCGGGGCAGGTTCTGCCCCAGGTCATCGATGATCAGACTCAGGTAGGCTTTGTGGGGCGTCGATCCGACGGGTTCTGCGTGAGCAACCCCCGCCAGACAACACAACAGCCCGATCAGCAACCGCAGAAGCATCTCAACGGCCGGACGTGATGCTCAGCCCTTTGAGCAGGCTCAGGGCCTGGGCCAATTGGTAATCGTCGTCCTGCGGCATCGGCTTGGCTTTGCCGCTGGAACCGGTCGGTTTGTCGGCGCCGCCGTTGCCATTGCCCAGGTGGCCCTGCAAGTCGGCTTCCTTGAAGTAGTCGCCGTCTTGCTCGCTGGTGATCTTGGCCTTGCGCACTTCGATGTCCGGGACGATGCCCTGGGCCTGGATGGAGCGGCCGTTCGGTGTGTAATACAACGCCGTGGTGATCTTCAATGCGCGCTCGTTGTTGAGCGGCAGAACCGTCTGTACCGAGCCTTTGCCGAAACTGGTGGTGCCCATCAGCACGGCGCGTTTCTGGTCCTGCAGGGCGCCGGCGACAATTTCCGAAGCCGAAGCGCTGCCGCCGTTGATCAGCACGACCATTGGCACGGCTTCGCTTTCGTCCTTGCCGGTGGCAGAGAAGCGCAGCTCGGAGTTGGCAATACGGCCCTTGGTGTAAACGATCAGGCCCTTGGTGATGAAGTGGTCAACCACTTCGACCGCCGCCTGCAGCACCCCGCCCGGGTTGTTGCGCAGGTCGAGAATGATGCCCTTGAGCTTCTTGCCGTTGTCCTTGCGCAGCTTGGCCAGGGCCTTGGAAACCTCTTCGCCGGTCTTGACCTGGAACTGGGTGATGCGGATATAGCCGTAGCCCGATTCCAGCAGCTGGCTCTTCACGCTCTTCACCTGAATGACGGCGCGGGTCAGGGTCACGTCGAACGGTGTGCCGCCGTCGCGCACCAGGGTCAGGGTGATTTTCTGGCCGATCTTGCCGCGCATCTTGTCCACGGCTTCGGTCATGCTCTGGCCACGGGTCGGTTGGCCGTTGATCTTGACGATGAAGTCACCGGCCTGGATGCCGGCCTTGGAGGCCGGGGTGTCATCGATGGGCGAAACCACCTTGATGAAGCCGTCTTCGGCGCCGACTTCGATACCCAGGCCACCAAATTCCCCGCTGGTGCTTTCCTGCAACTCGGCGAAATCTTCAGGGCCGAGGTAGGCCGAATGCGGATCGAGGTTGCTGAGCATGCCCTTGATGGCGTTTTCCAGCAGGGTCTTGTCATCCACCGGTTCGACATAAGCGGCTTTGATCCGGTCCATCACCTCGGCAAAGGTACGCAACTCATCCAGCGGCAGTGGCGCCTTGGTGGTCGCAGCAGTGCCCGCAGGCGCAACCGCCGGGGCTGGTTGAGCGGCAAACGCCAGAGGCGCGCCGATCACCAGGGCGATCGTCAGGGCCAACGAGGTAAGGCGGGACAAATGCAGCATGTCTAACAAACTCCTGAATTAGGTAACGCGCTTATCCTTGCGCGCGGCACCATTGCGCCGGATCACTCGGGTGACCCTGCTGACGAATAGCAAAATACAGCGCTGGCGTGTCCTGCCCACCACTGTTGCCGACAGTGGAGATGGACTCACCGGCTTTAACCACATCACCCGCAGACTTGAGCAGCGTCTGGTTGTGACCATAAAGACTCAAAAAACCGTTGCCGTGGTCGAGGATCACCAGCAACCCGGCGCCTCGCAGCCAGTCGGCAAACACTACGCGACCACCATGCACCGCATGCACGGTGCTGCCGGCAGACGCGCCGATCATCACGCCATCCCACTTGGTCCGGGCATCGTCGCCACGGCTTTCACCGTAGCGCGCCAGCAGTCGACCATCGACAGGCCAGGGAAGTTTGCCGCGGGTTGATGCAAACGGGCCGCCAAAGGTCTCGCCGGAACTGGAAACCAGTGCGCCTGGTGTCGATCTGACTGGTTTGCGTGGGGCATCGTCGCTGGCATCTGCCTGCGCCTGGGCCTCACGTAAACGCTTTTTTTCGGCTTCCTGCTGGGCAATCAGCGCTTTTTGTCGCGCTTCTTCTGCCTCACGGGCCTGGCGGGCCAGGGTTTCTTCAATGGTTTTAAGGACTTTAGAC
>NZ_JBGCUL010000095.1:0-10511 GCF_054177685.1 Pseudomonas sp. P5_A2_2 | reverse complement strand
GGCCAGTACCGTGCCGGTGGAGGGCATCAGCAGGTGGCCATTGCAACTGCCGAGCATGGCAAAAAAACGGTTCGGCCAGGTGGGGCCTGGCACCGAGGAAAACCAGCGATCACACACGGTGAAATTGCGTGCCAGTCCGTGAATTGCCGGTAACGTATCGTCGGCCGGGGTGGCGCCGAACGGGATGTAGTTCATCGCCCGTTGGGCCATGGATTGCGACCAGGTTTTGTAGACCTTCAGGTCGGCGCGGGCCTTGTCGTAGGCGTCCTGGGCAAAACCGGCGAGTGTAGGGTTGGCCGGGCTGGTCTTGAAGGAGACGCCCAGTTGTTTCTCTACGTTGACGAACTCGTGGCCAAGGTCGAAACCCTCACTGTTACTCGGCGGCAGCGCCGGAGGTAGAGGGGGCGGCGGCGCCCACAGGCTGTAGTTCTCCGGGAACTCCGATGCTTGGGTGATCACCGTCGAACTGCCATTGGCCAGCTTCAGCGCATTGGTGCTGGGTGCGTGACGGTCGATACCGTCACACGCCGGGTTGATGCGGGTGTAATCCCCCAGCAGATGATCGAATGACCGGTTTTCCATCATCAGCACGACAACGTGCTCAATCCCGGCGGGCCAGTTGTTCGGCATGGTTCGCTCCTTGATATGAAGTCTCTGTTTCGATCTTGCGGGTTTCACGGCAATCCTTTCCCTTCATCTTCACGCTCCCTGTAATCCACCCGATAATTTGCCACGTAACTATCCACAGCCGCCCCAATCGTAGGAAAAAACGCCGTCTCCCCCAGCCGCGCAAACAACCCGAACCGCTTGAGCTTGTCCTTGACCGGGTCCTTCATCTCGGCAATGCACAACTCGATACCCGCCGCGTGCAGGGTGTCGTCCAGTTCGGCCAGCATGTCGGCGGAGGTCACGTCCACGCTGGTGACCGGCCCTGCGGCGACCACCAGCCAGCGCACCGGCGTGGGCGATGCCGCCACGGCGTCCAGCACTCGGTCATGGAACAGCTCGGCGTTGGCGAAAAACAAGGGCGCATCCCAGCGAAACAGGACCAGGCCGGGGATCAGGCGCGCGTCGGGGTAGCGTTTGATGTCGTGGTAGCCCTTGACCCCGTCGGCGCGGCCCAATACCGCGGAGTACGGGCGCCAGCCGTCCCAGAGGAATTCTATGACGGCAATCACGATAGCCAGGCCGATGCCCTCGATCGCGCCGAACACCGCTACGCCGACCGTACAGACGATCGACAGCCAGCATTCCCAGCGCTGGATGCGATAGATCCGGCGCAGGTCGGTGATCTCGATCAAGCCAATGGCCGAGGCGATCACGACCGCCGCCAGGGCGCTGGACGGTAAATGTTGCAGCAGGTCCGGCGCCACCACCAGCAGCAAGGCAACCGCCAGTGCGCCGACGACGCCGGTCATTTGGGTTTTGGCTCCGGCGGCTTCGGCCACGGGCGTACGTGACGAGCTGCTGCTGATCGGGAAGCCTTGGAAAAAACCGGCAGCCAGGTTGGCGATGCCGAGGCCCACCATTTCCTGGTTCGGGTTGACGTAGGTTCGGGTCCGCGCCGCATAGACACGGGACAGCACGCTGGTGTCGGCGAACGAGACAAGGGCGACGGCGCAACCGCCGATCAACACCGGGACGATATCGGCGCTGGTGATCCAGGGGATGGCGAAACCGGGCAAACCTTGCGGGAGCGAACCGAGGACCGACACACCGGCGCGTGTCGCAAGGTCGAGCACACCCACGGCGACTGTCGCTCCTGCCACGGCGATCAGGATGCCCGGCAACCGCGGCCACCTTTTGAGGAGCAGGATCACCGCCAGGGTGAGCCCGCCCACCATGAAGGTGGTCCAGTTGACTTTACCCTCCATCACCGCTGAGGCGATGGACCATAAGTCTCTCAATGGACCGTTGGACTCAATCGAAAAACCGAACAGCTTGGGCAGTTGGCTGATCAATACGGTCAGTGCGATCCCATTCATGTAACCGTAGCGGATCGGTTTGGACAGAAGCTCGGTCACAAAACCCAGGCGCGCGATACCGGCCAGGATACACACCGCTCCCGAGACGATCGCCATCATCCCCGCCAGGGCGACGGCACGCTGCGGGTCGCCGCCGGAGAGTGGAAGGATGACGGCAAGAATGACGGCCACCAGGGAGGAATCCGGCCCCATCACCAGAATTCGACTGGGGCCGAACAAGGCATAGAACAGCAGCGGAACGATGGTCGCGTAGAGGCCATAAATGCCCGGCACGCCCGAGGCCACCGCATAGGCGATACCGACGGGCACCAGCATCGTGGTCAGCACCAGGCCGGCCACGATGTCGTAACGCAACCATGCCGGTTGATACTCGCGCAGCATGCCCAGCCCCGGTAGCCAGCGGCGCCAACCGGTCTGTTCATCCCGGCGGGCTATCCGGCCCGGCTCCGGGAGCGGAGGCGAAGCATCTGAATGGCTCATAAAACCGCCCTCTTTGATGGACGATGCAGACTAGGCGATATCGAAGTGATCTCAGTGTAGCTATTGCTTCGAATACGCCATCACTGGAAGCTGGTCACCTAAAGGACCTGGAAGCCGACATGAAATTCGACCTCGCCTACTGCCTCAGCCTCAACGACAAGTTGTCGATCTACGACGTTCGGGATCTGAATTTCGACGAGACGATGGATTTCGATTCCGCCAGGGAACACTTCCAGTGCCCCAACGATGCCTGTCGCCTGGCGTTCGATGCGGCCAATGAGCTGGGCACGTTCAACGCGAAGAATGTGAATTACGTACGCACGCCGCACTTCAAGAACTTGCCAAGTACGCGGCATGTCGAGGGTTGCCCTTATGTCAGCTTGAAGACGCCTACGTCGGGTGTGGACGAGACGGAAACGGATGACAGCCGCGAGGAAAATTTCCCGTCGGAATTGTTACTGACTCGCCGTGAGTATGTGCGTAAGCCATCCAGCCCGAAGGTCGCGGCGGACGGGCTGCGGGATGAGTCGCCAACGCCTTCGGTGACCAGCAACGTCGAGCAGCCGAGCAAGGAATCGGCCCCGGACAAGACCAGCGTCTTCGCCCATCCGGTGGAGTGTTTCGTGTCGAACTTCGACGACAAGGATTTGCTCAAGCGCGTGCCGCTGAAGATTGGCGAGCACACCGCGCCTTACGGGTCGTTTTTCAAGAAGATCGAATACCTGCAAGACAACAAGGGGCTGATTTACTGGGGCAAGGTCAAGGAGATCAAGGACTACACCCAGAGCTTTCGCATCGACTTCGAGAAGAAGGTCTGGCTCGAGAAAAAGCCGTACTCGGTCAATGTCTACCTGAGCAAGAAACTCATCGACAGCTACCGCAAGCGCAAGGCGTTCCTGGAAGAGATCAAACACGCCATCGAGAGCGGGCGGGAGTTGTACTGCTTCTTTTATGGCGTGACGCCCGAGCTGAAGCAGGTGCCGAGCAAGAAAAACCCCGAGCAGACGTTCGGGGTGTTCAGCGCCAACATTGAAAACCTGGATCACTTTATCGTGCGGGAAGCGCCGGGGTTGGAGGGCAAGTAATACGAAGCGCAGCGTTGGTTCATTGCGAATTGAGCTCCCTTTGCAGCGCCCATATCTCCCGCTTCACTTCCATACGTCGATCCAGTGCAGTCTGGATGCCTGATGCGTCGAGGCCGCAGTATCGACGTAACCAGTGAGCCATCATTTCCGAATCCGGGTAGAAATAGTCTTTATGGCCTTTGCTGTTTCTTGGGTAGTCATTCATTTCGCCGTCGAAGCGCTCTGCAGAAATCTCGTCCGGCGGTAAAGAGCCCCGCTCAGCGGCAACACCCTGAAAAACCCAGGCGATTTCATCGATGTGTTTTTGCGCACTGCGATGGCTGCGCCGGTACAGGATGAACTGGCTGCAATTTTCTTGAAAGCGTTCCATCATCGGCTCGTCATCGACCCACTGAAGGATGTCGAACTGCCCTGCATGGCGTATCAGCCCGCTAATCCAGCGATCAGTAAAACGCTGAACAAACCCCTCGACGTCGGCCTTTTTGGCATCGGCGAAGATCATGCAGTAACGAGTCGGGATGTGAATGGCGAACAGCACATGTTTGCGTTGAACAGTGACGGCATGGACCAGCCACTGTTCGGCGGACTCATCAGGCTCATCGTCTTCTATGACGGGCGATGGTGGACTTTCCACCCTGGTGACTTTCTTGCCCTTGTGCACACGACTGAAGAATTTGCTGGCCGCTTCGGTGCAGTTGAAAATCAGCATCCCTGGTTCTCGGGTATTGGTTGGTCAGTCCTGCGGGACGATCTCGTCGACCCATTCAAGTTCGTAGGGCTGGCGAACAACCTCGGCAATGTATCTCAGCGCATCTTCGCTGAGAGTTGATAGCTCTGCCTCGGTCAGCAAGTCATGCATGACCATCAGCCACAAGCCCCGGAGCGCACTTGAACGGGATTGGCTGTTGTAGTCAAACGCCTGGGCCATATCCTTGTTTCGATCATGGATCATGCCGTAAAGCATGCCGTAGCGGGCATGAGCCGACAATGCGCCATGTTCTGCAATAGCCTTGGCATCGGCAAGAACACCTTGGCAGAAACGGTCGAGCGCAATCTTGCGCAGTTCCTTGAACTTCTTCCAGTCGCTTTCGAGGATCGGCATGAGATTCTCCTGCATGAAAACCTGAACAGTGCGAAGCGCTATTCTTGCGAAAAAAACCGCCTTTACCAACCCTCAATTCGCGTCGTGATTCCCTGGCGACTTCGACAGTTTCCCCACGCATCGGGACAGTCACCGCTCGTCCGGCCGAAAAGAAACTTCAAAAATTGCATTTGATCTCGGCTCAAAACAACTGTACAAAAACACAGTATATTTTGACCAATACTCTCGAGCCCGGAGAACACCATGGCCTCTCAAGCGATGAAAATCACCCTGGAACGTATCGCCCTCTTCCAATTCACCCCGGCCCACTGCGCCCAGGCCCGAGCGATGCTGGGCTGGAGTATGCAAGAGCTGTCGCGGGAATCCCGGGTTTCGGTGGAGGCCATTCAACGCTTCGAGGCGCGCCAGGAGGTGCTGGATGTCACACGTCTGGCACTGGCCTATCGGTTCGAATCGGAGGGGTTGGCGTTCTTCCCGGGGTTTGCGCCGGGTCGAGGGATGAATGTGAAGGGGTCGACGCCGAATCCGGTTGGGCGGGCGGATTTTGCGATGGTGGAGTGAGCCAATTCATCGATTGACGATTATTCCCATTTAGGTATATTTTCACATGAGTACAAGGAAGCCACTCCTGTGGGTTAGCAGCAGCAAAAAAGATCTCAAGCAGATGCCCGCAGATGTACAGGACGTTTTTGGCCACGCTCTTGATCTGGCCCAAAGCAGCAAGAAGCACCCGGATGCAAAACCACTGAAAGGTTTTGGTGGTGCTGGAGTCCTTGAGTTGATCGAGGACTTCGATACGAACACCTATCGCGCCGTTTATACCGTTCGTTTTGGCAATGCTGTTTATGTTCTGCACTGTTTTCAGAAAAAGTCGACCACGGGAATCAAAACCGCGCAGTGCGACGTCGATTTGATCAGGAAGAGACTTCAAGCGGCGCAGGAACACGCAAAAGGATCAGAACATGATTGAAATCGAAGAAAGCAGTGGCAACGTCTACGAAGACCTCGGGACACCCAACGCCAATGAAATGCGAGTCAAATCCCAATTGGCCGCAAAAATAGGCGAAATCATCAAGGCTCGTCATTTGACTCAGGTTCAGGCATCCGAAATTTTAGGTCTGTCACAGCCCAAGCTATCTGAAATGTTGCGCGGAAAATTTCGTGGGATCAGTGAGGCCAAGATGATGGAATGCCTGTTACTTCTCGGGCGTGATGTGCAAATCGTGGTCAAGTCGGCCCCGCGCTCACGCAAAGAAGGCCGAATTGACGTGGTTTTTAGCTGAGGTCTACACCTCAGCTAACTGCACTACGCGTTATGAGCGACCACCCGATCACTCTCCCCTTCCACCGCCAGCCACCACGCCCCACCGCGCTGCGGATGCATCAGGTTGAACGCCTCGCCCATCTGCGGTGTGGTGATCGATACGTTGCGTTCCCAGGCCAGGGCCAGGATGCGGTCGAAGGGTTCGTACCAGGCGTGCATCGACAGGTCGAAGGTGCCGTTGTGGATGGGCAGTAGCCAGCGGCCCTTGAGGTCGAGGTGGGCTTGCAGGGTTTGTTCGGGTTGCATGTGCACGTGCGGCCAGTCGACGTTGTAGGCACCGGTTTCCATCAGAGTCAGGTCGAATGGGCCGTACTGTTCGCCGATGCGTTTGAAGCCGTCGAAGTAGCCGCTGTCGCCGCTGAAGAAGATGCGTGAGTCGCCGTCGATCATCACCCACGAGGCCCAGAGGGTGCTGTTGCTGTCGAACAGGCCACGACCGGAAAAGTGCTGCGACGGGGTGGCGATGAACTGGATGCCATCGACTTCCGTGCCTTGCCACCAATCCAGCTGGCGGATTTTGCTGGCGTCGATGCCCCATTTGATCAGGGTGTCGCCTACGCCCAGCGGGGTAAGGAAATATTTGGTCTTGTTCGCGAGCTTGAGCACGGCCGCATGATCCAGGTGGTCATAGTGATCGTGGGACAGGATCACCGCTTCGATCGGTGGCAATTCTTCCAGGCTGATCGGTGGCTGGTGGAAACGCTTGGGGCCGGCCCACTGCACGGGCGAGGCGCGCTCGGCGAAGACCGGGTCGGTGATCCAGAACTTGTCGCGCAGCTTGAGCAACACCGTGGAGTGGCCCAGGCGATAGACGCTGTTGTTGGGCGCTGCGATCAACGCGGCTTGAGTCAGGGCTTGTACCGGGACGGGCGCGCTCGGGCGGGTGTTTTGCGGTTTGTGGAACAGCGCGTTCCACAGGATGCCCATGGTTTTGCCAAAGCTTAAACGTTGCACCGGCGTGAAGTTTTGGTACTGCCCTTGAGCCTGTCGGGACGCTTCAGGTGTGGAGGCGTTGTCCGCCGGGGAGTTTGAATTGGCCATGACTGAATGACTCCAGAAAAACCGCGCATGACGCGATTTTCCGCTTTGGGACGATAAATGGCCAAGGCACGCACGCATCAGCCGGACTTTCTATTTTTACTGGGCAGGATTAACAAAACATTACACTGCACAGTGTAGTTTCTAGGTTGCATCAAAGTCGATGACAAGTAAACTGCTGAGTGTAATTCTCCTCTTCCTCCTGCCGAAGCGTACTTATGACAGCTCCACAGCGCCTCACCGACCGAAAACGCCAAGCGATCATTCAAGCGGCGATCAACGAATTCCGTGACAACGGTTTCGAGATCACCAGCATGGACAAGATTGCTGCCACTGCCGGTGTGTCGAAGCGCACGGTGTACAACCACTTCCCCAGCAAGGAAGAGTTGTTCGCAGAAATCCTCAATCAGCTATGGATCCGGGTGACGGCGGAACAGGAAACGTCCTACCGTTCCGACCAGCCGCTACGCGAGCAGTTGCGTTCGCTGCTGATGGCCAAGCTGCAAATGATGGGCGATGACAATTTTCTCGACCTGGCGCGGGTGGCGATAGCGGCGACGATTCATTCCCCGGAGCGGGCGCAGGATATGGTGGCGCGAATGGGCGAACGCGAAGAAGGGCTGACAGTGTGGATTCGGGCCGCTCAAGCGGATGGCCGATTGAAGGCCGTGGCTCCCGAATTCGCCGCTCAACAGATCCATGGCCTGCTCAAGTCTTTTGCATTCTGGCCGCAGATTTCCATGGGGCAACCCGGCTTGTCAGCCGAAGAACAACACCGGGTGGCCGAGTCCGCGCTAGACATGTTTCTGGCCTGCTATCAGGTGCAATAAATGACAAGGTCAACGGCGGTGTCGAAGGATTGATGGCGCTGACTTGAATGGCGCAATGTGTTTCAGAATGAAACTGGCACTGAGGCTATAGTGAGCCTCAGTCCCAGCGCCAAACAGAGAGCATCATGACCAGCACCAGCCACGAAACCGCCGCCCACGTCGATCACCTGCGTTTCCATCGCCCTCATGCCCACCTCGCGCCGACCTTTGGCAATGACAAGTTTGCCCTGCGCGCCGAAGCCTTTGCGCGGTTCTTTGGCACACCGACTTTTCTCGGTGCACAAACGCTGATCGTGGTGGTCTGGGTGTGCCTCAACCTTTCCGGTTTCACCCACTTCGATTTGTACCCGTTCATCCTGCTCAACCTGGCTTTCAGCTTGCAATCGGCCTACGCCGCACCATTGATTCTGTTAGCCCAGACGCGTCAGGCCGCCCGGGACAAAGCCCAATCCGATGCCGATGCGCAGCACCGCGAAGCGCTGGCGACCGCCAACAGTGAGCGACAGGCGCAGGCCGCGAAAAACACTGCGCAACTGCTGGAGTTGCTTGAGCAGAACACCCGTCTCACGGAGATGACCAAGGCCCTCACCGAGCGCATCGAAAACCTGACTACGGAAATGCATCAGCACTTCGTGCGCAAGAATGAGCCTAAGGCCTGAATGGCTTCACGGCTGTTTCAGCGCCCGTCCCAACTCATCGAACAAGGTGACCACCGAGCGCAAGGCGCGGCAGTCGGGACGGGTCAGCAGCCATAGCGTGGTGTCGTATCCGTGCAACGGCTCGCCCAGCGGCTGTAATCCGTCGCCGATCAAAAAGTCCGGCAGCGCCGCTATACCCAGCCCCGCCCTGACCAGCTCGGTCACCGACAGCATGCTGTTGCAGCGATAGCCCGGCGTTACCCCCGGCAAAGCCTGGCGACGCCAGGTAACGGTCGGGTGATCGGGCAGGAAGTCATCCGGGGCGATCCAGGTCAATGCGGCCAGATCGGTGGTGTTGACCGATCGCAGGTATCGCTCGCTGGCACACACGCGGTAGGAAACATCCGCCAGCCGCCGTCCCACCAGATGCTCCGGAGGCGTGCGGGTCAGGCGCAGGGCGATATCGGCATCCCGGCGGCTGAGGTTGGCAAAATCATTGGACGTGCTGAGTTCGAGGGTCAGCGCCGGATAGTTCGGCATGAACTGCGCCAGCGCCGGCAACAGCAAACCTTGCAGGACCGAATCGGTACAGGTCAGGCGCACGATGCCACTGATCACTTCACCGCCCTGCTCGACACCAATGCGCGCCGCCTCCAGTGCCTGCTCGGCGCGCTCGGCCTGTTCCGCCAGGGACTGCGCCAGGGTGGTGGGCAGGTAACCGGCGCGGCTTTTTTCGAACAGTTGCCGACCCAGCGCAGCCTCCAGCCGGCGCACCGCTCGAAACACCGTCGAGACATCCACCCTCAGCAGTTGCGCGGCCCGGGCCAGAGAGCCGCCGCGCACCAGAGCGAGGATCAGGGCCAGGTCCGGGTAGTCCAGTCGATAGTGCGTCGCTGCATTGATCACTTGGGAAAACGCCAATATTGAATGCGTGAACGCCAATCTATAGTGGGCACCAGCAATCAACAAGTGTAGAGGCCTCGCATGGAAACCCGCCCGATTCGCATCGCCCTGATCGGCGACTACGACCCACAAGTCACCGCCCACCAGGCCATTCCCGTCGCCCTCGAAAGGGTCGCCGAACACACGGGCCTGAACCTGCACTGGCACTGGCTCGCCACCGATGAAATCCACGCCGAGACAGCGCTGCACACATTCGACGGTTTCTGGTGTGTGCCAGCCAGCCCGTACCGCAACACGGACGGTGCATTGCGGGCGATTCGTTTTGCCCGCGAACAGCGGCGACCTTTCCTCGGCACCTGCGGCGGTTTTCAACACGCGGTGCTGGAATATGCGCGCAATGTGCTGGGCTGGTCGGATGCCGAACACGGCGAGACTTCGCCCGATGCAGCACGGGCGCTGCTGACACCGCTGACGTGCGCGCTGGTGGAAGCGGTCGATACCATTCATTTACGTGAAGGCTCGTTGATCGCCCAGGCGTACGAAAGCTCCGAGATTCGTGAAGGCTATCGCTGTCGTTATGGCGTGAATCCGCAGTTCGAAGGGGAGTTGCTCAAGCGCGAACTTCACGCCGTCGGCCACGATTCGGAACACGGACTGCGGGCGGTGGAACTCAGCGGTCATCCGTTCTTTGTCGCGACTTTGTTCCAACCCGAGCGGGCGGCGCTCAAGGGCATCTTGCCGCCGTTGGTGAACGCCTTTGTCGAGGCCTGTGCGGGGCGCTCGGCATGATCGCCGATACGCCAGCGACGCCTTACTACGCGGTGATCTTCACCTCACTGCGCACCGAGGGCGATTTGGGTTACGCCGAAGCGGCCGCACGGATGCTGGAACTGGTCCGTGAACAGCCAGGGTTTCTCGGGGTGGAGTCGGCGCGGGGCGAGGATGGGCTTGGCATTACGGTGTCGTACTGGGCCAGTGAGGAGGCGATTCTGGCGTGGAAACATCATCCGGAGCATACGGCCATTCGCGAGCGTGGGCGCTCGACCTGGTATGCGCGGTGTCATACACGGGTGTGCCGGGTTGAGCGGGCTTATGGGTTCAGCCTGTAATTGATGCGGTGTTATTC
>NZ_JBGCUL010000094.1:0-10527 GCF_054177685.1 Pseudomonas sp. P5_A2_2 | reverse complement strand
AGCGAGCTTGCTCGCGATGAGGCCGGCACATTCGACATCGATGTCGCCTGACACACCGCCTTCGCGGGCAAGCCCGCTCCCACAGGTTCAGTGGTTGTACGCAAAATCTGSGAACTACCCCAAATCATTGTGGGAGCGAGCTTGCTCGCGATGAGGCCGGCACATTCGACATCGATGTCGCCTGACACACCGYCTTCGCGGGCAAGCCCGCTCCCACAGGTTCAGTGGCTGTGCGCAACATCTGCGAACTAACCAAATCATTGTGGGAGCGAGCTTGCTCGCGATGAGGCCGGCACATTCAGCATGTTCGTTGACTGACACACCGCTTTCGCGAGCAGGTTCAGCGGCTGCACACAAAATCTGCGAGCGACCCAAATCACCTGTGGGAGCGAGCTTGCTCGCGATGAGGCCGGCACATTCAAGATCAATGTCGCCTGACACTCCGTCATCGCGAGCAGGCTCGCTCCTACAGGTTCCGTGGTGCACCTAATACAGCGTCAGGCCCATTCTTTACGCAGTTGACGCGCCGCATTGACCATGTGCACCAGCGCCGCTTCGGTTTCCGGCCAGCCGCGGGTTTTCAGGCCGCAGTCCGGGTTGACCCACAGGCGATCGGCGGGAATGCGCTTGGCAGCCTTGCGCAGCAGGTTGGCCATTTCCGCGGAGTCCGGCACCCGTGGCGAGTGGATGTCGTACACGCCCGGGCCGATTTCGTTGGGGTAAGCGAAGGCTTCGAACGCATCCAGCAGTTCCATGTCCGAGCGCGAGGTTTCGATGGTGATCACGTCCGCATCCATCGCCGCGATGGACTCGATCACATCATTGAATTCGCTGTAGCACATGTGGGTGTGGATCTGGGTTTCGTCACGTACGCCGCAGGCGCACAGGCGGAACACTTCGGTCGCCCAGTCCAGGTAGTGCTGCCACTGCGCCCGACGCAACGGCAAGCCTTCGCGGAACGCGGCTTCGTCGATCTGCACGATCTTGATCCCGGCGGCTTCCAGGTCCACCACTTCGTCGCGAATCGCCAGGGCCAGTTGGCGGGCCTGCACTTCGCGGCTCACGTCTTCACGCGGGAACGACCACATCAGCATGGTCACGGGACCGGTCAGCATGCCCTTCATCACTTTGTCGGTGAGGCCTTGGGCATAGCGGATCCACTCCACGGTCATGGCGTTCGGACGGCTCAGGTCGCCGAAGATCACCGCCGGTTTCACACAGCGCGAACCGTAGCTCTGGACCCAGCCGAAACGGGTGAACACGTAGCCGTCGAGTTGCTCGGCGAAGTACTCGACCATGTCGTTGCGCTCGGCTTCACCGTGCACCAGCACGTCCAGGCCCAGGTGTTCCTGCACTTGCACGGCGTGACGGATCTCGCTGTGCATCGCTTCGGTGTATTCGGCTTCGGTCAGCTTGCCTTGCTTGAACGACTGGCGAGCCAGGCGGATCGACGCGGTTTGCGGGAACGAACCGATGGTGGTGGTCGGGAACAGCGGCAGGTTCAGACCGGCGCGTTGCTTGGCGATACGCTGGGCAAACGGCGAATGACGCTGGCTGTCCTTGGCGGTGATCGCGGCAACACGTGCCTGCACGGCCGGTTTGTGGATGCGCGGCGACGCAGCACGGCTGGCCTGCACGGCACGGCTTCGATTCAGCGCTTCAAGCACTTTCGGCGCTTCCGACTGGTTGACCGCCTGAGCCAGTACCGCCACTTCTTCGCACTTCTGCACGGCAAACGCCAGCCAGCTTTTCAGTTCGGCATCGAGCTTGTCTTCACGCCCCAGGTCAACCGGGCTGTGCAGCAGCGAGCAGGATGGCGCAACCCACAGGCGATCCCCCAGACGCTCGTGAGCATACTGCAACGTGGCCAGGGCGTTTTCCAGGTCGCAGCGCCAGACGTTGCGGCCGTTGACCACGCCCRGCGACAGCACTTTGTAGGCCGGCAGGCGGTCGAGGATGGTCGGGAACTGCTCAGGTGCGCGCACCAGATCGATGTGCRGACCGTCCACCGGCAGGTTGGCGGCCAGGCCCAGGTTCTCTTCCAGACCGCCGAAGTAAGTGGCAACCAGCTTCTTCAGCGGGTCACGCTGAATCAGGTTGTAGGCGCGTTCAAAGGCGTTTTTCCAGTCTTGCGGCAGGTCGAGGACCAGGATCGGCTCGTCGATTTGTACCCACTCGACGCCTTGTGCCGCCAGGCGCTGGAAGATCTGGCCGTACAGCGGCAACAGGCGATCCAGCAGCTCCAGCTTGTCGAATTCGGCGCCCTTGGCCTTGCCCAGCCACAGGTAAGTCAACGGGCCGATGATGACGGGCTTGACGTTGTGCCCCAGTGCGCGGGCTTCTTCGACTTCTTCGAACAGCTKATCCCAACCGAGCTGGAATTGTTGATCGGCGCTGAATTCAGGGACGAGGTAGTGATAGTTGGTATCGAACCACTTGGTCATTTCCTGGGCGTGCGCGCCGCGGCAGTTGTCGCTCACACCGCGCGCCATGCCGAACAGGGTATGCAGGCTGGCCTTGCCGTCGTGCGGGCGGAAACGCTCGGGGATTACACCGAACATCAACGAGTGGGTCAGGACCTGGTCGTACCAGGCGAAGTCGCCGACCGGCAACAGCTCGATCCCGGCCTTTTTCTGCAAATTCCAGTGGGTCTTGCGCAGGTCGYGGCCCACGGCGCGCAGACCGGCTTCGTCGAGCTCGCCCTTCCAGAACGCCTCTTGAGCCTTTTTCAGTTCGCGGTCGCGACCAATGCGCGGAAATCCAAGGGAATGGGCCAATGCCATGACAATAAAAACTCCATCTGGTTAATGGAGCCATTGTCGGTAGTTGGGCCCTGGTGAGACAAACTCATTTTTATCGTGATGATCACGAGTTTCATTCATGGAGATGAGAAAAAGTTTTACACCGCAAAAATATGTGGCGAGGGAACTTGCTCCCTCGCCACGGATCACGCCAGCTTATGAACAACTGCTACCGGCTGTTGCAGATCAGCTCCCRCCCATCAGATTTCCCAGATCAGGTTGACCGCCGCATAACGCCCTGGCTGAGTCAGACGATCAAGCCCTGCCGCGTTCTCGTCGCGGCCCTGCACGTCACCCCAGTTCCAGTACTTTTTGTCGGTCACGTTGAACAGACCGCCATTGACCGACACTTCCTGGGTCACCTGCCACCAGGCCGTCAGGTCGAGCGTGCCGTAGCCCGGGGTTTCGAACTGACGGTTGATCAGAAGGTCGGCATCGCCGCTGTGGTCGACGCGGTCCTTGGCCTGAACCAGAGTCCACATGACCTGGCCGCCGTACACGCCGCTCGGTGCATCGTAGGCCAGGCCCATGACGGCCTTGAGCGGGTCGACACTGTTGAGCGCCTCGCCGGTGTCTTCGTCCTTGCCACGGGCATAGGCAATCGAGCCCAGCGCGCGGGTGCCGGCCGGCATGAAGGCATCCAGCTTGACGTCACCCTTGGCTTCGGCACCACGAATGGTGACCTTGCTCAGGTTGCGCGACTGGAAGGTCAGCGGGATGTCGCTGGTCGGATCAACAAAACTGACAGTGTCGATGAAGTCCTTGTACTTGTTGTAGAACAGCGCAATACCAAAGCTTCCCAGGTCGTAGCGACCACGCAGACCGGTCTCGAAGCTGTCGCTGGTTTCCGCCTTGAGGTTCGGGTTGCCGATTTGCTTGTAGCCGACCTGCGGGTTGCTGAACTCACCGAACATGTTGACCGGGTTAGGTGCGCGGAAACCGGCGGCGTACTGGCCGTACAGGCTTTCGTGCTCGGTCAGCTGATAGGTCACGCCGAATTTCGGCGAGATGTGATCGTCGGTGATGCGCGACGGATCGGTTTCCGACGGCAGGCCATTCAGGAACTCCTGAGTGACGTGCGGGGTCTGGCGGTAGTAGTCGTAGCGCAGGCCCGGCAACAGGGTCCAGCGGCCGATCTCGATGCTGTCCTGCACGAACAGGCCCAGGGATTCGCTGGTCGGATCCGGGAAGTCGCTGACCGGGAAATTCTCCGAGGCCGGTACGGTGGCGCCGGTGTCCAGGCGAACCTCTTTACCGGTACGCAGGTTGCTCGAGTCGATGCGCTTGACTTCACCACCGTAGATCAAATGGTGCCTGGTGTCGGCAATCGCGAACTGTTTGTCGAGCTGGGCATTCAGGCTCCACAAGCGTTCATCGTAAGACGACTGGCGGGTGCGCACGCGGTTGACCCCCGAGGCGGTCTGACGCTGCTGGAAGGTATCCTGGTCGTTGCTGCTTTCCTGATAGTTCAACTGCCATTGCAGTTTGTCGGCCATCGCGCTGTCCAGGCTCAGGGTGTGCGCCAGGCTGTAGCGGGTACGGTCGATGCTGTCTTTGGAAGTGGAGCCGAGAATCGCCGGGCTCATGCCCGTGGCGCGGGGAACGATGTCGCTCAGCAGGTTGCTGTCGGCGTCGTCCTGATAACGCTCGTAAGTGAATTGCAGGCGGTCGCCTTCAGCGTAGTCCCAGCCCAGTTTGGCCAGCACGTTTTCAGTGGTGTAGTCGAGCGGATTGGCTTCTTCACGGTTGACGCCGACACCACCGACGCTGCCAGCGGTATCCGTGGACTGACCGTCACGACGACCCAGGTGCAACAGGCCATCGACAGTCCCGGTACGGCCGGCGAAGGTGGCGCTGCGCTGCCAACTGTCATCGCTGCCGTCATAACCGGTCTTGAAGCGTGCGTAGGCGTCGTCGCCGTCTTCGAGGTAGTCAGCGGCGTCCTTGGTCAGGTAGCTGACCGCACCACCGATGGCGTCGCTGCCGTACAGCGAAGACGCCGGGCCGCGGATGATTTCCACCTGCTTGATGGTATCGAGGTCGACGTAGTTGCTGCGCACGTCCTGGAACGGGCTGAAAGCGTTGCTCTGCGGCACGCGCACGCCGTCGACCTGGGTCAGGACCCGATTGCCGTCGATACCGCGGATGTTCGCCCCGGACAGACCGAAACGGCTACCGGTGCCGCTCACCGAAACACCCGGCTCATAACGCACCAGATCCTTGAGGTCCTTGTCGTTCTGCTGATCGATTTCACGCTCGCTGTGCACCGACACGGTACTCGGCACCTGCAGCAGGGTCTGCTCGGTGCGGGTGGCGGTCACGCTGAYGGTATCGAACTGAGTAACGGGTTCGGCGGCAAAAACCAGCGAAGGTGAGAGCAGCAGCAAGGCGAGCCAGGGACGCATGGCGAATGGCGGGCGGATCGACATCTGACTTTTACTCCTGAGAGTCTGACAGCGGTCACGTGCATGCAGGGTGCTGAAGGGGATCTGCATGGGTGACGGCAACTGCCCGGCGTGTGTTTGATTTTTTTGTGAACAAAGCGCTCGGCCCTTTCTCTTGAAGGGATGTATACAAAACGCTTTTCGGCAGCGGCGGCGAAGATAACCAGCTTGACTTGTAAATGCAAATTATTATCATGTGCATTATATTTTAAAGCTGGAACGAGTGTGCATGAAGCACTTCTGGGGTTGTCTGGGGTTATCGATTGCGCTGCATTTGAGCGCCGGATGGCTCGTTCGCGAGATTCAGGCCGCGCCAGAACCTTTGGCCTTTCAGCCGCCGATGGCCATTCAAGTGGTCACCCTGGCGCCGATTGCGGTGCCCGCCCCTGCCCCACCGCAGCCCGTCCGCGCGCCAACGTCAACATCAGCGCCAGCACCAACGCCGGTGAAGGAACCGGCGACAACAAAGGCTGAACCCGCAACGCCCGCGCCAACACCGGTCAAGCCACTGCCGGTCAGCACCCAGCCGTCCATCGTCAAGGCTGCGAGCAAACCGCAACCGGCTCCCAAATCCCAGGCCGATCCACGTCGCGCCGAACCGCTTGAGTTGCCGTTCACCGTGGCGAAAAACCCACCGGCACCGGCAGCGCCCCCCGCCGCCGTACCCGCACAGAACACCCACCCGGCCACGCCGGTCGCTGCTGCCCCGGCCCCCATGCTCTCTCCGGTGGTCAGCCTGCGCCCGACCTTCGTCACCCCGCCCCCCGCGCCTCGCTACCCCACCACTGCACGTCGCCGAAACCAGCAGGGCGTGGTGCGGGTCGAGGTGCGCCTGGATGAACGCGGCCAGCAACTCAAGCTGACGCTGGTGCGTTCTTCCGGGGTGGAAAGCCTTGACCAGGCTGCACTCGAAGCCGTCACCACCTGGCGTTTTCGCCCCGAAATTGTCGACGGCCGGGCCGTGCCCAGCCGCGTAGAGATACCAATAGAATTCGCCCTCACGGCGAACCGTTGACCCTGAAGGAGCTTCACATGACTGCACAAACGTCCGCCCTGCCAACCAGCCCGGCCCTGTACCAGACCTGGCAACAGCTACGCGCCGAACAACCGGGCCTGCGCGCCCGCGACGCCGCCGCCAGACTGGGCGTCAGCGAGGCCGAGCTGACCGCCAGCCGCCTGGGCACCGACACCGTGCGCCTGCGCCCGGAGTGGAAAGAGCTGCTGCCAGCCCTCGGCGAACTGGGCACCATCATGGCCCTGACCCGCAACGAACATTGCGTACACGAACGCAAGGGCGTGTACAGCGAAGTGACGGTGATGGGCAGCGGTCAGATGGGCATGGTGCTGTCGCCGGACATCGACCTGCGCCTGTTCCTCAGCGGTTGGGCCAGCGTGTTCGCCGTCGATGAGACCACCGCGCGCGGTCCGCAGCGCAGCATCCAGGTGTTCGACCGTCAGGGCCTGGCCGTGCACAAGGTCTACCTGACCGCCACCAGCTTCGATGCCGTCTGGGCGCCGTTGGTCCAGCGTTTCCGTGCTGAAGAACAAACGGCCGAACTGAACCTGCAACCGCTGCCGCAAGCCAAGGCACCGCGTGCCGATGACGAAGTCGATGTAGACACCCTGCGTAGCGAATGGTCGCAGCTCAAGGACACCCACGACTTCTTCTTGCTGCTCAAGCGCAATGACGTGGCGCGCACCCAGGCCTTGCGCCTGGCCGGTCACGAGTGGGCCGAACCTCTGGCCACCGTCGAGCTGACCCGCGTCATTGAAGAAGCGGGCAAGCGTGAAGTGCCGATCATGGTGTTCGTGGGCAACAAGCACTGCATCCAGATCCACTCCGGCCCCGTCAGCAACCTGCGCTGGATGGACACCTGGTTCAACGTGCTCGACCCGATGTTCAACCTGCACCTGAAAACCACTGGCGTGACCGAACTGTGGCGTGTGCGCAAGCCAAGCGTCGATGGCATCATCACCAGTTACGAAGGTTTCGATGCCGAAGGAGAGCTGGTCATCCAGTTGTTCGGCGTGCGCAAGCCGGGCATCCCTGAGCGTGACGACTGGCGTGCCCTGGCTGAAACCGCCACCCCTCTGATCGGCTAAGGAATAGTTCCGATGCGTATGAAAACACTGCTGGCCTGTGCCAGCGTGCTCGTCAGCCAGATGGCCGTCGCCGATGCCCTGCCCCAGCGCTGGGTCAGTGCCGGTGGTGCGTTCAGCGAATGGGTGGTTGCCCTGGGCGGCGAAAGCAAACTGGTGGGTGTCGACAGCACCAGCCTGTACCCGCAATCGCTGCGCAGCCTGCCGGGCGTCGGCTACCAGCGTGCGCTGGCGGCCGAAGGGATCCTGGCCCTGAAGCCGGACATTCTGGTGGGCAGCAACGAAATGGGCCCGCCACCGGTACTGGAGCAACTCAAGGCGGCCGGCGTGCGCATTGAATTGCTGTCGGCCAAGGCCGACGTGCCGGCCCTGCAACACAACCTGACCGAGCTGGGGCAACTGCTGGGTAAGGAAACTGAGGCGCAAGCGCTGATGGGCGGTTACCTCAAGCGCCTGCAAACCCAGGCCGATTGGGTCAAGCTGGCGCAGCAACAGCAACAGCAACCGGCTCCCCGGGTGCTGATGCTGCTCAGCCACTCCGGTGGCAACCTGCAAATGGCGGGCAAAAACACCCTGGCCGCCTGGATGATTCAACAGGCCGGAGGCAAAAGCCTGGGTGAGCACAACGGCTACAAACCGGTCTCCAGTGAAGCCATGCTGAGCCTGGACCCGCAAGTAATCATCTTTGCCGGTGGTCGTCTGGAGGGTGATGCGGCGCGTAAAGCCTTGCTGGAACAGAACCCGATCCTGGCGCAAACCCAGGCCGGTCGAAATGGCCGGGTGGTGGTGATCGACCCGACGCTTCTGGTCGGAGGCCTTGGCCCGCGTGTACCGGATGCACTGACGCGTCTTTCCACGGCGTTCTACCCGGACGCCAAAGCGCAGACTGCCGGGACCAACCCATGACGGCCATTTTTCGGCCGCGTCCGACGTTGATCTTTTTGCTGCTGTTGCTGGTGCTGGTGTTCTGGTTGTCCCTGGCCCTCGGGCCGGTCAGCCTGCCCCTGGGCGATACCTTGCTGGCCGGGATGCGCCTGCTGGGGTTGCCGCTTGACGGTGGCGACACGCAGCAGGCGGAGTTGATCCTCGGTCAGATTCGTTTGCCGCGCAGTCTGCTCGGCATCGCCGTCGGTTCAGTACTGGCGCTGTCCGGCGTGGCGATGCAGGGGTTGTTCCGCAACCCCTTGGCGGACCCGGGTCTGGTCGGTGTTTCCGGTGGCGCGGCACTCGGTGCCGCCCTCGCCATCGTCGGCGGCAGTCTGCTCGGTGGCATGCCAGCGGCCATCGAACCTTATCTGCTGTCGGTCAGCGCCTTCGCCGGTGGCTTGATCGTCACGGCGGTGGTGTATCGCTTTGGTCGCCGCAACGGGCAAACCGACGTTGCCACCATGCTCCTGGCGGGTGTGGCAATGACGGCCATGGCCGGTGCCGGGGTTGGTCTGTTCACCTACCTGGCTGATGATGCGACCTTGCGTACCCTGACCTTCTGGAACCTGGGCAGCCTCAATGGCGCCAGCTACCCGCGCTTGTGGCCGTTGCTGATCGTCACCGTGGGCGTGGCATTGTGGTTGCCACGTCGCGCGGCAGCACTCAATGCCATGTTGCTGGGTGAGTCGGAGGCCCGTCACCTTGGCTTCGACATCGAGCGGATCAAGCTGGAGCTGGTGTTGTGCACCGCCCTTGGCGTCGGTGCCGCTGTAGCGGCGGCCGGCCTGATCGGTTTTATCGGTCTGGTGGTGCCGCACCTGATGCGCCTGCTGGTCGGCCCGGATCACCGGGTGTTGCTGCCCGCCTCGTTGCTGGCCGGTGCCAGCCTGCTGTTGCTGGCTGATCTGGCGGCGCGCCTGCTGTTGGCGCCAGCCGAATTGCCCATCGGCATCGTGACCGCACTGATCGGCGCTCCGTTCTTTCTATATCTGTTGGTGCGAGGGCGTTCCTGATGCTGCAGGCAAACAACTTGCTGGTACGTCGTGGCAACCGCACGGTACTGGCAAACATCGATATCGAGTTGCGCCCTGGTGAAGTACTGGGTGTGCTGGGACCGAATGGCGCCGGCAAAAGCACCCTGCTCGCTGCCTTGTGTGGTGAGCTGGCGTCCAGTGAAGGCAGGGTCAGCCTCGACGAGCGTCCGCTCGCCGACTGGCCGGGTCAGGAACGGGCCAAACGCCTGGCGGTGCTGCCGCAGAGTTCGAGCCTGAACTTTGCGTTCTCGGTCAATCAAGTCGTCGGCATGGGTCGCTTGCCTCACGCCAGCGGCCGCGTGMGCGATGACGAAATCGTCGCCGAGGCGCTCAAAGCCGCCGACGCCCTTCATCTTGCCGGACGCAGCTACCTGGCCCTGTCCGGCGGTGAACGCCAGCGCGTGCATCTGGCGCGGGTGCTCGCTCAGCTCTGGCCGGGTGCCGAAGGGCAGACCCTGCTGCTCGATGAGCCGACGTCGATGCTCGATCCGCTGCATCAGCACACCATTTTGCAAGCCGTGCGCGACTTCGCCGAGCGCGGCGCTGCCGTGCTGGTGATCCTGCACGACCTCAACCTGGCCGCACGTTACTGCGATCAACTACTGTTGTTGCAACAGGGTCTGCCCCACGCCTATGGTCCACCGGCAGAGGTGCTGACCGCCGAGGCGCTGGCAGCGGTGTATGGGCTGGAAGTGCTGATTCACCAGCATCCGGAACGCGGTCACCCTTTGATCATCGCGCGCTGATACCACCCCTCCTCCGTCATCGAGGGGGCACCTGTCCAATAAGGAAAACCGATGCGCTTTCTGTTGCTCTGTGCATTCAGCCTGTTGGCTGCCTGCCAAACCCATCAGGCCACACCACTGCCGGCGCCGATCGCTCCGCAAGGGCGTGATCACGCCGACCTCGGGGTCATCCGTGAACTCGCCACGGGCCGTACGCTGACGCCGCAAGAACTGGTCGAACGCCTGGCCCGTGTGCCTCGGGTATTGGTCGGCGAACAGCACGACAACCCTGACCACCACGCCCTGCAATTGTGGCTGCTGCGCGAACTGGCGGCGCAACGTCCGCAAGGTAGTTTGTTGATGGAGATGCTCAATCCCGATCAACAGGCCAGGGTCGATGCCGCGCAAGCCGCGACCCGCGCGGGCCAGCCACCGGCCGATGCGTTCACGACGCTGGCCTGGCAGGCCAATTGGGACTGGAGCGTCTATGGCGCAC
>NZ_JBGCUL010000093.1:0-10582 GCF_054177685.1 Pseudomonas sp. P5_A2_2 | reverse complement strand
CTGTTACTCATCAAAAAACCATCACCCATAAAAAAGGCCGCTGCAAACGCAGCGGCCAAGGTAAGACGTTGGATCAGGAGCTACAAATCAACGTCAGTGAACACAGGGCGATGAACCGAATCCTCAATTCATCTGAAATCTTTCATCACGGCGCAGGCCGGTACATCGTGCCTGCGGTGGTTTACCGTGACAGCCAGGCAAGAATAAGCCCTTGGTGTCGTAGGAAAAATACCAATTGCGGACATGCACTGTTGCAACCCCGGCAACAGTCAGGATTCGGCTGCTCGTCCTCGGGGTGATGACCCTGTGCCAGTCATCCTTTAGAGGTACACCACGAATACCTCCTTGGTGCGCTTATCGACCCCGGTGCCCGGCAGTAGGGTGAGGCCTTCTGTCACTCACCGGGGAAGACGCATGACAAAAACAACAATGCGCGCCATCTTCACACCACAGGCGCTGGCGGCTGCGGTTGCATTGGGCTGCTGTACCCAGGCACAGGCCATTTCGTTCAACATCGGGGAAATCGAGGGGACGTTCGACTCCTCGCTGTCGGTCGGCGCGAGTTGGGGCGTGCGTGATGCGGATAATGCCCTGGTGGGCACCGTCAACGGCGGTTCCGGCCAGTCTTCGACCGGCGACGACGGGCGATTGAATTTCAAGAAGGGTGAAACCTTCTCGAAGATCTTCAAGGGGATTCACGACCTCGAACTGAAGTACGGCGACACCGGTGCGTTTGTGCGTGGCAAGTACTGGTACGACTTTGAGCTGAAAGATGAAAGCCGGCCGTTCAAGGACATCAGCGATCACAATCGCAAAGAAGGCGCCAAGTCTTCAGGCGGACAAATCCTCGATGCTTTCGTCTATCACAACTATTCCCTTGCCGATCTGCCGGGTACGGTGCGTGCCGGTAAACAAGTGGTCAGCTGGGGTGAGAGCACCTTCATCGGCAACTCGATCAACAGCATCAACCCGGTCGACGTGTCCGCGTTCCGTCGGCCGGGGGCCGAGATCAAGGAGGGCCTGATCCCGGTCAACATGCTGTTTGCCTCCCAGGGACTGACGGACAAATTGACGGTCGAAGGCTTCTATCAACTGGAGTGGGACCAGACGGTTGTCGATAACTGCGGCACCTTCTTCGGTGTGGACGTGGTAGCCGATGGTTGCAACAAGGGTTACACCGTCGCCAGCCCGGCCATTGCACCGCTGCAGCCGATTGCAGCTGCCTTTGACCAGGGCTTCGAAGTCAGCAAGGAGGGGGTGATCGTTCCCCGTGGTGGCGACCGCGATGCCCGGGACTCCGGACAGTGGGGGACGGCATTGCGCTGGCTGGGGGACGACACCGAATACGGCCTGTATTTCATGAACTACCACAGCCGCTCACCGAATGTCGGGACCACCACCGCTGGCCCCGGTACGCTGGCAAGCCTTCCGGGGATCGTTGCCGCCGCCAACCGCATCGCCCCCGGCAGCGGTTCGGGCCTGGCCCAAAGTGTGATGCTCGGTCGCGGCCAGTATTACCTCGAATACCCGGAGGACATCCGCCTCTACGGCGCGAGCTTCTCCACCACGTTATCCACCGGCACCGCGTGGAGCGGGGAAATCAGCTACCGCCCCAACCTCCCGGTGCAGGTCAACACCAATGACCTGACCCTGGCCATGCTCAATCCGATTGCAGGCGGTGCGGCATCGCCCATCGCCACTACACCGGGGGCCGACAACAAAGGCTATCGCCGCAAGGAGGTGACGCAGGTCCAGAGCACCCTGACGCACTTCATCGACCAGGTCGCGGGTGCGGATCGCCTGACCCTGGTGGGCGAGGCGGCGGTGGTCCGGGTCGGCGGCCTGGAGCCGCGCACCAAACTGCGCTACGGCCGCGACTCGGTGTTTGGTCAGTATGGTTTCGGCGGTGATACCAATGGCTTCGTGACCTCGACGTCGTGGGGTTATCGCGCCCGGGCCATTCTCGATTACAACAACCTGATCGCCGGGATCAATTTCAGACCCAACCTCTCGTGGTCCCACGACGTCGCAGGCTTTGGCCCCAACGGTCTGTTCAACGAAGGCGCCAAGGCCATCAGCCTCGGTGTCGACGCGGACTATCGCAACACGTACACCGCGAGCCTCAGTTACACCGACTTTTTCGGAGGTAACTACAACGTCCTCACTGACCGTGACTTCGTGGCGTTGAGCTTTGGTGTGAACTTCTGATCTGGCTGAAAAGGATGAATTCAATGCGCAAGATGATTCTGCAATTGGGCACCGTTCTAGCCCTGAGTCTGTTGGCCGCCAACGTGATGGCTGCGGTGTCGCCGGAAGAAGCCGGCAAACTCGGCACCAGCCTTACGCCGCTCGGTGCCGAGAGGGCCGGCAATGCCGATGGCTCGATTCCGGCCTGGACCGGCGGCATCCCGAAAAATGCTGGCGCGGTGGACAGCAAAGGTTTCCTGGCCGATCCGTTCGCCAGCGAAAAGCCGTTGTTCGTGATCACCGCCGCGACCGTCGACAAGTACAAGGACAAACTCTCCGACGGCCAGATCGCGATGTTCAAGCGCTATCCTGAAACTTACAAAATTCCGGTCTATCCCAGCCACCGCACTGTGGCATTACCGGCTGAAATCTATGAGTCGGCCAAACGCAGCGCTCTGAACGTAACACCGATCAACGACGGTAACGGTCTGGCCAACTTCACCGGCAATCGCTACTACGCGTTCCCGATTCCGAAGAATGGTGTGGAGGTGATCTGGAACCACGTCACTCGTTACCACGGCGGCAATCTGCGGCGCACCATCACCCAGGCGACACCGCAGTCCAATGGCGATTTCACGGTGATCCGCTTCAAGGACGAAGTCGCGGTGCCGTCGTTGCTCGGTGATCTCAAACCTGGCAGCGACGATAACGTCCTCAACTATTTCAAGCAGGAAGTGACCGCACCGGCGCGGCTGGCGGGTAACGTGTTGCTGGTTCACGAGACCCTCGACCAGGTCCAGGAACCGCGCAAGGCCTGGATCTACAATGCTGGCCAGCGCCGGGTACGGCGTGCGCCGCAGGTGGCCTATGACGGCGTCGGCACCTCGTCCGATGGCCTGCGCACCACCGACAACTTCGACATGTTTTCCGGCGCACCGGATCGCTACGACTGGAAGCTGGTCGGCAAGAAGGAGATGTACATTCCCTACAACAGCTACAAACTCGATTCGCCGGACCTCAAGTACACCGATGTGATCAAGGCCGGACACATCAATCAGGACCTGACCCGCTATGAGCTGCACCGGGTCTGGGAAGTCGTCGCCACGGTCAAGCCGAACGAGCGGCACGTGTACGCCAAGCGCCACATGTACATCGACGAAGACAGCTGGCAAGTGGCGCTGGCCGACCACTACGACGGGCGTGGCCAGCTCTGGCGTGTCGCCGAAGGGCATGCGCAGTTCTACTACGATCACCAGGTGCCGGCCTACACCGTCGAAGCGCTGTATGACCTGATCGCCGGTCGCTATATCGCCCTGGGAATGAAGAACGAAGAGAAGCGCAGCTTCGAATTCAACATCGATGCAAGAGCGGGGGACTACACGCCAGCGGCCTTGCGTAGTACGGGGGTGCGGTAAGTTTCCTACAGGCTCCTACACAAAAAGGTGACTTCACGGTCACCTTTTTTATAGTGGGGGATCAGTGTGTTGAATACTTCTTCAACAAGCGCTCGGGAGAGGTCTAGGGTGGCGCCAGAATTATAAAAAAGGCGCATCACTATGACTGCAATGACGCACTGTCTGGACCGCCCCGGTTTCCTGCCCCGACTGTCGTCCCATCATCTGTCCCGCGAGCGGTTGATCGAGCCCATGCTGGCCTCGACTGCGCGGGTGAAGTTGCTTTGCGCACCGGCCGGTAGTGGCAAGAGCGCGTTGCTCAGCGAATGCCTGCTGCGTGCACCGGAGAACTGTCGGGTCTATTGGCTGCCGCTGGCGGGGGCGTCGTTGAGTGCAGCCGATTTTCTGTTGCGCCTGACGCAAGCGTTGGGGGTGCCATCGGCGGATGAGCCAGGGCTGCTGGCGCATCTGGCGCGATTGCAGACGCCGACCTGGCTGTTTCTCGACGATTTTTGCCGCGCACTCAACCCGGAACTCGACCGGATGCTCGATCGCCTGTTAGCCGTTGCCAGCCCGGCGCTGAGCTGGTGGCTGAGTTCCCGTCGACGACCATCCTGCAACTGGCCGCGGCTGCTGCTGGATGATGAGTTGTACGAGTGCGAAGGCCGGGCTCTGGCATTTACCGAGGCCGAAGTCGGGCAGTTGCTCGGTCATGTCGAGCCGACCCTGGCGGCACAAACCGCCAAAAGGGTAGTTGAGCGCAGCGGTGGCTGGTGCGCTGGTGTGCGGATCGCGTTGCTCAATGGTTGTCCGTGGTCGGGTGAGCAGGGGCGTTCGGCGACGCTGCTCGATTATCTGCAGCATGAGTTGTTCAACAGCTTGCCGCCGGAGTTGGTCGAGGTCTGGCAGGTGTTGGTTCATCTACCACGCTTCAACGCCAGCTTGTGCGAGCATCTTTTCGGTACGGGTGAGGGCGCGCAGTGGCTGCATGCGTTGCAGGAAATGGGCTGTTTCATTGAACCCTGGGAAGACTCCGTCGAGTGGTTGCGGATCTTCGAACCACTGGCCCGGGCGATGCGTGAAGAACCGTCCCCGGCGGGGCGATCCTGGCATCGCCGCGCGTGCCAATGGTTCAGCACCGAAGAAGACTGGCAAGGTGCGTTCGAGCAGGCTCTGTTGGCGCAGGAGCTCGAAGTTGCGGTCAGCCTGTTGCAGCACTTCAGCTTCGAGCATTTGTTCCGGCGTGAAAATATCTGTCTGCTGTTGAAACTCCACGAGCGTCAACAGGCTGAACTGACCCTCGTTACACCGCAATTGGTGGGACTGGTTACCGCGGCGTTGTTGGTTGCCGGGCGCTTCGATCATGCCGCCGCGTGCATCGAGCAACTGGCACGATTTGCCCCACAGCCTACGCAGGCGCTGCAACGGCAACTGCTGGCACGCTGGCAGGCGCAACAGGGCTGGTTGCTGCATTTGCAAGGTCGCATGGAGGCGGCCCGCGTTCACTTTCTCGACGCGCTGGCCGAGTTGAGCGTCGATGCCTGGCCGGTGCGATTGTTGTGCCTGTCGGGTCTGACCCAGCAGGCCTTGCTCAACGCCGAACTCGATGTGGCGCAGACGTTCAATCGTGAGGCGCTGTGTCTGGCGCGCGCCCAAGGCTCGCTATTGTTCGAAGGGTTGCTTGAGCTCGATCACGCGCAGTTGCTGGAGATGCGCGGAGCGCCCCGACGCGCCGAGAGCTTGTTGGCTGAAGTTTTTGCCTTGTTGTCCCGACAGGCTGATCGACCGACGCCGTTATTGGGGCGAATTGCCCTGCGGCGAGGGCGGTTGGCCCTCTGTCAGGGACAAGATGAGTTGGCCGCCGGTTTCTTCCGGTCCGGCCTGGAGGACTGCCTGCAAAGCCAGGACAAGCACGCGTTGTATGGCTTTCTCGGGCAAGCGCAGATGGCCGCCAATCGGCGCGATTATACCCTCGCGTTTGATCGTCTGCGCGAAGCCGAGCGAGTGATGCAGCAGCGGCAGATTCCCGATACGGTGTATCGCGGGGTGCTGCTGCAAATCAGCAGCCATTTCTGGTTGCAGCAAGGGCGACCGGAATTGGCCTGTGAGGCGCTGACCCGTGTCTTGCGTCACTATCGCGGGCCTCGTGCGCGTCAGGCGCCACCAGCCACACTTCAGCTGATTGCCCGTATCGAGTACCAATTGGTGTTGGCGCAGATGCATTTGCAACAGACGCAAAAGCCGCTGGATCGGCTGCAGGAGTTGCTCGATCACGCGCAACGGCACGCCATGCTGGCACTGGAAACGGAATTGCATTTGGTGATCAGCGAAGTGGCGGACCTGACCGCGGAGCCCAGGCTGGCCAAGGCGGCTTTGGAGGCGGGCCTGGCGCTGGTGAAGCGCTGTAACGGGCAACAGGCGTTGCGTGAACTGGGCCTGCGCCAGCCGAACTTGCTCAGCCGTTTGCGCGGGGAAGAGTCGGTGACGGCCATGCTCGCCGATGTCAGCCCGCTGAGTACCCGGGAGATTGAGGTGCTGGGTCTCATTGCCCAAGGCAGTTCCAATCAGCAAATTGCCGAGCGACTGTTCATCTCCTTGCATACGGTGAAAACCCACGCACGGAGAATCCACAGCAAATTGGGGGTTGAGCGTCGCACGCAAGCTGTGGCGATGGGCAAGAAGCTGGGGCTGATCCTGCCCGTCTGATCAGCGCCGTTGCGTTCAGGTTGTCAATGCGTCTGGCTGATAGCCCATGCGCCAACTCACTGCTCGTGTGGCAGACAGCAAACGCTGCGCCGCGGGACCGTTTTCATCGGCATGGAACAGCGAGGTCGGCCCGACCACCGTCAGTACTGCGGCAATCTTGCCCATGGCGTTGAATACCGGTGCCGACAAGGCATCCACACCGGGCATCAGCAATCCATGCACATGATGCAGGCCCCGTTGGCGGATCTGTTCGCACATCGTCGTGTACGCCTGATCATCCGCCAAGCTGTGGGTGGCGCTGCTCTGCAACTCCTGATCGCGCAGGTCCACGGTTTCACGCCTGGGCAGGTAGGCGCCAAACACCAGTCCCGTCGAAGAACTGAGCAATGGCAACACCGAGCCCAGTTGTGTCACCACCGTCACCGCACGCACCGCCGGTTCGATATGCACCACGGTCGCGCCCTGGTTACCCCATACCGCCAGAAAACAGGTTTCGTTCAAGTCGTCGCGCAGTTCAGCCAGGGGCAGGGCGGCGACTTTCAGCACGTCCATACTGTTGAGTGCCGCCAACCCTACGCGCAAGGCTTCGCGGCCAAGCCCGTAATGGTTGGTCGCAGCGTTCTGCTCGGCGAATCCGCTGGCGATCAGCGCCTGCAAATAGCGGTGAACCTTGCTCGCCGGCATCTGCACGTGTTCAGCYAGGCGCGACAGCGAAGTCGAAGGCGACAACTCGGCCAACGCCTTGAGGATGTCGGTGCCAACCTCGGCCGAGCGGACTTTCTGTTTACCGTTGTTGTCGCTGGTTTTTTCCATGGTGGCTGGGATCCCGGGACGAATGGGCGTCTTTATAGCTTGACGGTCAATACCAATCAAATTACGTTATGCGTAATCTAATTACGATAAAAATAACCGAGGCAGGCCAGTAACTCTTCCAAAGGGTGACCGGCATTGCCGACTCCCTGTTCAGGAGGCTCCATGAACCCCGATTCAACGACGCCAGCGCTGGCCTACCTGTCAGGCTTCGGCAACGAATTCAGCAGCGAAGCGTTGCCCGGCGCACTGCCCGTCGGCCAGAACTCCCCGCAAAAAGCCCCGTACGGCCTCTACACCGAACTGTTCTCCGGCACGGCGTTCACCATGCCGCGCAGCGAGGCGCGGCGCACCTGGATGTACCGCATTCAGCCGTCGGCCAATCACCCGGCATTCGTCAAGCTTGACCGGCAACTGTCCGGCGGCCCGCTGGGCGACGTAACCCCCAATCGCTTGCGCTGGAACCCGCTGGACATTCCCGCCGAGCCGACCGATTTCATCGATGGTCTGGTGAGCATGGCGGCCAACTCGGGCGCGGAAAAACCGGCCGGGATCAGCATCTACAACTACCGCGCCAACCGTTCCATGGAGCGTGTGTTCTTCAACGCCGACGGCGAGATGTTGCTGGTGCCTGAACTGGGGCGCCTGCGCATTGCCACCGAACTAGGCGTGCTTGAACTGGAACCGCTGGAAGTTGCCGTACTGCCACGCGGCCTTAAATTCCGCATTGAACTGCTCGATCCGCAAGCCCGCGGTTACGTCGCCGAAAACCATGGTGCGCCGCTGCGTCTTCCGGACCTGGGGCCGATTGGCAGCAATGGCCTGGCCAATCCGCGGGACTTCCTGACCCCGGTGGCGGCCTACGAAAACCTGCAACAACCCACCACGCTGGTGCAGAAGTTCCTCGGCCAGCTGTGGGCCTGCGAGCTCAATCATTCGCCGCTCAACGTGGTCGCCTGGCACGGTAACAACGTACCGTACAAATATGACCTGCGCCGTTTCAACACCATCGGCACCGTCAGTTTCGATCACCCTGATCCGTCGATCTTTACCGTTCTGACCTCGCCGACCAGCGTTCACGGCTTGGCCAACCTCGACTTCGTGATCTTCCCGCCGCGCTGGATGGTGGCCGAGAAAACCTTCCGTCCGCCGTGGTTCCATCGCAACCTGATGAACGAATTCATGGGTTTGATCCAGGGCGAATACGACGCCAAGGCCGAAGGCTTTGTGCCCGGCGGTGCTTCGTTGCACAGCTGTATGAGCGCCCACGGTCCCGACGGTGAGACTTGCACCAAAGCGATCAACGCGGACCTCAAACCGGCGAAAATCGACAACACCATGGCGTTCATGTTCGAGACGAGCCAGGTGTTGCGCCCAAGCCGTTTCGCCCTCGATTGCCCACAACTGCAAAACACTTACGATGCCTGCTGGGCCACGCTGCCCGCCACTTTCGACCCGACCCGGAGATAACCCATGACGCAGACTTCCATCACTCGCAGCTGGGTTGCATCCGCCAACGGCCATGCTGATTTCCCCCTGCAAAACCTGCCGCTGGGCGTGTTCAGCCTCAACGGCTCGGCACCGCGCAGCGGCGTGGCCATTGGCGAACATATCTTTGATCTACAAGCGGCCCTGGAGGCCGGGTTGTTCGATGGCGCAGCGAAGGCTGCGGTCGAGGCCACCCGTGGCGGTCAGTTGAATGCGTTCTTCGAACTGGGCCGCGAGGCTCGCGTCGCCTTGCGCGAGCGTTTGCTGGAACTGTTCGCCGAGGGCAGCACCCTGCACGGCAAGATCGAAGCCCTGGGCGCAAAACTGCTGCCGCTGGCGGCGGATTGCGAGATGCACCTGCCAGCGAAAATCAACGATTACACCGACTTCTACGTCGGCATCGAGCACGCCCAGAACGTCGGCAAACTGTTCCGTCCCGACAACCCGTTGCTGCCGAACTACAAGTACGTGCCAATCGGCTACCACGGTCGCGCGTCGACCATTCGCCCGTCCGGTACCGATGTGCGCCGCCCGAAAGGCCAGACGTTGCCGGCCGGTCAGAGCGAGCCGACGTTCGGCCCTTGCGCGCGCCTGGACTACGAACTGGAACTGGGCATCTGGATTGGTCAGGGCAACGACATGGGCGACTCGATTGCCATTGGCGACGCCGCCGATCACATCGCCGGTTTCTGCCTGCTCAACGACTGGTCGGCACGGGACATCCAGGCCTGGGAATACCAGCCGCTGGGCCCGTTCCTGTCGAAGAGCTTCATCACCAGCATCTCGCCGTGGGTCGTCACCGCCGAAGCGCTGGAACCATTTCGTCGCGCCCAGCCTGCGCGTCCGCAAGGCGATCCGCAGCCGCTACCGTACCTGTTCGACAAGCGCGATCAGGCCGCTGGCGCGTTCGACATCGAACTGGAAGTGCTGCTGCTCACCGAGGCCATGCGTGAACAGAACCTGCCAGCCCATCGCCTGACCTTGAGCAACACCGGGCACATGTACTGGACCGTGGCACAGATGGTGGCGCACCACAGCGTCAATGGTTGCCAATTGCAGGCTGGCGACTTGTTCGGCTCGGGTACCTTGTCGGGACCGGAAAACGGCCAGTTCGGCAGCCTGCTGGAAATCACCGAAGGCGGTAAAAAGCCGATCGAACTGGCCTCGGGCGAGGTGCGTAAATTCCTTGAAGACGGTGACGAAATCATCCTGCGCGGACGTTGCCGCCGCGACGGTTTCGCTTCCATTGGCTTTGGCGAGTGCCGCGGCAAAGTGCTGCCGGCACGCTGAGAGGAGTGGGGCATGGAACTCTATACCTACTACCGTTCGACGTCTTCGTACCGGGTGCGTATCGCTTTGGCACTCAAGGGCCTGGATTATCGATCCTTGCCAGTCAATCTGATCGCACCGCAGGGTGGTGAGCATCGGCAGCCACCTTATCTGGGTATCAACCCGCAGGGCCGCGTGCCGGCCTTGCGCACCGATGAAGGCGAATTGCTGATCCAGTCTCCCGCGATCATCGAATACCTGGAGGAGCGTTATCCACAGGTGCCGCTGCTGTCCAGGGACCTGACTGCCCGCGCACACGAACGCGGCGTAGCGGCAGTGATCGGCTGCGATGTGCACCCGTTGCACAACGTCAGCGTGCTCAATCGGCTGCGCCAGTCGGGCCACGACGAACCGCAGGTGGTGGAGTGGATCGGCCACTGGATCGGCCAAGGGTTGGCCACGATTGAGCAGTTGATCGGGGATGACGGTTACTGCTTCGGCCCCGAGCCTGGGTTGGCGGACGTCTACTTGATCCCGCAGCTGTACGCAGCCGAGCGTTTCAGTGTTTCTCTTGAAGCTTACCCGCGAATCCGGCGAGTGGCGGCATTGGCGGCGACGCACCCGGCGTTCATCAAGGCGCATCCGGCGAACCAGCCAGACACGCCTTGAGTCAGAAGCCGGATCAAAAGATCGCAGCCTGCGGCAGCTCCTACCCCGGAATGTGTATT